>NZ_JCACHA010000590.1:5497-18547 GCF_059503625.1 Skermanella sp. | reverse complement strand
ACGATCCGCATCGCAGCCTTCCCTGGGGCGAGTTCATCAAGCTGGACACCCAGGGCACCGAATACGACATCCTGACCGGCGCCGAGCGGACATTGCGCGAGACGACGGCCGCGGTCTTCTGCGAGGTCGAGTTCTGCGAACTCTATCAGGGACAGAAGCTGTTCTCGGACGTAGAGCGGTTCCTGCGGGAGCGGGGGTTCTCGTTCTTCGGCTTCCTGAACTTCGCCGGGCGGTCGCGCAAGCAACTTGACAAGCGGACCCGCCTGGGACGCGAACGCGCTCTCTGGGCCGATGCCCTGTTCTTCAAGGATCCTCTGCCCGGCGGTCCGGCGGCGCCGGACGGGACGGCGGCGACGCCGCGACAGTATGCGGTGCTGATCGTCATAGCGCTGCTGACCGGCTACTTCGACTATGCGCTCGAACTGAATGCCCAGCTCGGCACGCCTTCCCAGCGAGAGGCGATGGAGCGGCTGGTGCAGGACATCGCGCGGCAGCCGCCGGACCGGGCGGTCGCCGCGATACGCGACCTTGCCGCCGCAGCCGAACGCGATCCCGATGGGGCTACCGTCGCCCTCGGGCGGCTGGTCGATTCGCGGCGCAGTTTCTTCGACTACATGGACCTTCCGGCGCAGCCGGAGACATAAGACCCTTCCGGCGCAGCCGGAGAAACAAGGGTCGGATCCGACCGCCAAGTCTTAGAAAGGGCCGATCAGACCATGCTGCCGACCGATACCAGATGCTTCATTCGCCACGAGAAGGGTTTGCTCGACCCCGGCGTCCTGGGAAGCGTGCGCGAGCACTTCCTGCGCGAAGAAGAGGTCAGGCAGTCCCAGGTGCTCGACGAGAACGATGCCCTGCGGGTCAGCATGGGCGCCTCTACCTCCGCGTTCCGGTTCGATCCGCGCTGGTACGATCCCTGGCGCAACGCTTCGGCGGAACTGGTGGAACGGCTGCGCCCCTTCACCTGGCTGCTGTTTCCCGTCCAGATCCGCCATATCAAGGCCGGCGACCATCTGGTGCCGTGGCATCAGGACGCCGGCTACGTAAGGCTGATGTCCCGCAAGCATGCCCGGCTGATCACCTGCTTCGTGCCGCTGGAGCCCGACCCGCGCCAATGCGCCTCGCTGGAGTTCGCCGAGGGCGAGTACGGCGAGCTGGACCACTCGGCGTTCGGCAACCATGGCGCCGCGATCCTAGACCTTGACTTCGGCGGGCTCCGGCGTTTCGACCTGTCCTTCGGGGATGCGCTGGTGTTCGGCGACCTGGCGCCGCACCAGACCATCCCGGCGCCGGACGGCACGATCGACCGGCGGTCCTTCGAGTACCGGTTCGTCATCCCGGCGGAGGCCCTCCCCGACAAGGATTACTTCGACATCGAGAAAGGCTGCTTCGTCCGGACGGACGGCTCGCAGCGGGAGTTTCCGGAATGACCAAACCTTCCTTCGACGGGCGCGTCAATTTCCACGCCGACGACAATGTCGAGGAGATGCTCGAACGGCATTTCGAGGCCTTCGACATCTCGCGGACGGAAGTCTGGAAGAACTTCCCGCTCTACGCCCGACGGACCTATCTGAAGCGGTTCCTCGCCCATTACGAGCTGTTCCGCGCAACGGTCGACCTGCCGGGCGACATCGTCGAGCTGGGGGTGTTCCGCGGGACCTCCCTGCTGTCCTGGGCGAACTTTCTTGAAGTGCTCAACATGGGCGACCGCCACAAGAAGGTGGTCGGCTTCGACAATTTTCGAGGGTTCGGGGACCTGGACCCCAAGGATGGGGCGGCCGTCGGCGACGTGCAGAAGAAGGCCGGCGGCTTCGACAGCGGCGGGTTCGAAGCGCCGCTGGAAGACGTCATCTCGATCTTCGACGCCGACCGCTTCATCCCGTACAAGCCGCGGATCCATCTGGTCAAGGGCGATATCGAGCAGACCGTGGTCGACTATGTGGCGAACAATCCGGGCATGCGGATCTCGCTGCTGCATTTCGACGTCGATCTCTACCGGCCGACCAAGATCGCCCTTGAGCAGCTCTGGCCGCTGGTGGTCCCCGGCGGCATCGTCGCCTTCGACGAGTACGGCATTCCGCCGTGGGAAGGCGAGAGCCGGGCCGTCGACGAGTTCTTCGCCGGGCAGAGCATCGAACTGCGGCGCTTCAACTGGTGCAGCAATCCCGGCGCCTACCTCGTCAAGGGCTGATTTCCGGCCCTGATGCCGGCGGTGGCGAGATCGGGCAGGCTGCCGCCGGACAGCAGGCGGGCGGGTAGTCCGGCCGCAACGAACCGATCAAGTTCATCCCGGCGGTCCGTAACCGCGAAACTGCCTTGCCGGTTGACCGGCCATCTTGCCATGCACCCTAGCACCTGACCGGTATCGGCGGACAAGTCCTCGATGTCGTCGATATGCGCGCCGACGGCTCGCAGATCCCCGGACAGACGTGTCAGAACTGAACCGGTCCTTCCGTTGGCGGTCAGGAATACATAGTAGCCGTGGTCGTTGAGCAGTTTTACCGCGGTAAAACCGTCGTCATGTCCAAGCACGCGCTTCAGCGGCAGGAAAGCCGCGGGCCGGCTCAGGCAATCCGGCACTTCGACCTGGGCGCGTCCGAAGTCTTCGGGCACCCCTATATCCAGGAAAAAGCGATCGTAGACCCGGCCCATCAGCAGGCCGGCCGCCGCAAGGCGCGGAAACACATCCTGTTCGAGCGAACATGGGCTCTTATCGATCCAGCCGGTCACCGACCGCCGCAGCACGTAGAGCCCCGCATTCATTGGGCCGGTCAGGTCTGGCGCCGCTGCATGAAATGCATCGATCCGGCTACCGTCAAGCGACACGCGCCCATAGCGGCCGCCCGGGGGGATGGCTTTCAACGCTATGCGGCCGATCCATTGGCCGTTCGTCTCTCCGACAGCGAGGTCCAGCCAATTGATGTCGAAGCAGGAATCGCCGTTGGTCAGGAAGAAGGTGTCGTCGGGACTGTCGGCGGCATTGCGGATTGCGCCGCCGGTTCCGGCAGGCGCCGTTTCGACGACGATGTCGAAGTCCGTTCCGGGAAATTTGCGTCCGGCGTAACGATCGGCGATGTCGCCGGCACGGTAGCCGCAGAGAAGGAGGATGCGGTCTATGCCGAACCTGATGGCCTCACCGATGAGATGATCGAGAAACGGGCGGTCCCCTACCGTCAGCAGCGGCTTGGGAGTGCCGTCGGTCAGGGTGCCGAGCCGCGTGCCCCGTCCTCCCACCAGAAAGACGGCTTGCCTGGGAATCCTGCCTCCATCGCCCGTCACTGGCCGATCGCTTCCAGCGCCTGGTCGATGACCTCTCCCAAGTGCTCCGGCACGATCATGAAGTTGGTCATGTAGCGCATGTATTCCTCGTCCGCTTCCGACCAGGTGAACCCTTGGCCCATTACGGTCCCCAGCCTTATGCCGGTCACATGGGCGATGTGCCACGTGTCCTTTGTCGGCATGTTCCACGTCCCGCCGTGGGGCATGTTGCAGAATTCTTCCGAGACGAGATCGATGAAGACGGAGCCAGGGCGCTTGAAGGTGATCGCCTGCGCGAATGGTCCCGCCGTGCCGACGATGATCCTGGCCTTGCGGATTCGGGCGATGGTTTCCGCCAAGCCCATGCCACGGCCCGTAAGCACATCGAATCCTTTGGACTTCACCAGATCGACCACTTCCCGTTCGTTGACGATGAACCGGTGACTGGCGTCGAACCGCGACAGATAGATCCGGTCTCCTCCTTCGACGTCGGGCAGGACGAAGGTATCCGGATCGAGCCGGTTGCCTGTAATCGCTCCCAGGTAGTTGTCGTGGTTGCAGTCGACATAGGTCAGGTGCTCGAAGGTCCTGCTGCCGTCGCCGAGCGTCATCAGCTTCGACGGATCGAGGCCGAGGACGAGGCAGCCCTGGCGCGCCCAGTCCAGGAACGCATCGGACACGATCACGTGGTCGTACTGCTCCGCGCCGATGTCTCGCAGGACGATCAGCCGCGTGAACACTTCCGACATGAAATGTCCGAAATTGCCCGTGGAGATGTTCAGCGCGTGGAAGCTCCGGCCCGGCACGAATCCGGCATCGCGAATCCCGGTATGCAGGTATTTGCTGACGATGATCCTGCCGGGTTCCGTGGATGAATAAAGGCCGTGGAAGAAATTTTCGAAGGCGGTGAGGGATTCCAGCGATGGGCGGTAGACCCTGTCGCCGGAGAAGACGATCGCCGACGGAGCTACGATGCGGCAATCGCTGAAGTGACTGAGATGGATCGGCGGGATCTCGGTCCTCACATTTGCCGCGATAGCGCAGATTGCGGATTTCTGGCTTTCGGCGACGAATTCCGGCGGAGGGGTCGGCCCGGTGAAAGCAGCGGCATACGGGGCATGCCGGACCCCGGGAGCCGGTTCGCCGGCCTCTACCAACCTTCCGAGGCTCTCGCGCAGGCCGGGCGCACGCGCCAGCTTGACTTCATGGCGCGGCAGCAGCGACTCCATCATGCAGATACGCAAGGGGCGGACCTCCAGGGTGCGGCTGGCCCAATCATAGAAGAGCCTGCCGACTACCTTCTCCTTGAAGATCAATTGCCCGTCGAAATCGCCGATTTCGTTGGCGATGCGCCGTGCTGCGGTTTTGCTGTCGGGAAAATGGATGATTTTAGCGAAGCGGTCGCAGCGGGGAAGGAAATCCTTGACCAGCGTGATCAGTGCCGCCTCGTCCATGCCGGGAGAACAGACGATCGTGCCGACCGGAGTCTGCCCAAGGTCTTCCGGATCACGGACGATGCTGAGGCTCCCTGCGCGAGTCATTTGGAATGCATCGCGGCAGAACGCCTCGTCGTTCGCGGCACCGTGCTGCTCCGCCAGCCGAGGCATCCAGCCCAGGGACTTGGGAACCGCCGCAAGGCCGGCGAAACAATCGATCAGGCTGCCGACGGCGAGATGGATCGGTGCTGGACGCATGGCTTGGTGGGCCGGGTGGCAGCCGAAGATCTGAATGCTTGCCGCGGCGAAATGGACGATACTCCAGATTGCGAAACGCCCCAGGAAAGGTTCGTCCATTCTTGCTGCAAGCCGGCCGACCGGTATCCGGTAACGATCCCTCTGAGTGCGGAGAAAAATAGAAGAGCTTCCGGCTCCCTGAATACTGTCCAGGTCCAATGCCGTAAGGAGCATACTCCGCTCTGCGTCACCAGCCATATTCGACAGTAATTTCTGAGTCGTATTCAAAAAATCGGCGTTGTCGACGTTTGGTGAATTAATAAGGGAGTCGACGAATGCTGAAATTTCCATAAGCATGCTCCGCACCATTCGATCAATTCGAATGATGGTAAAAACCTTCCTGGAACCGTTTCCCTCCGAAAATTTACATCGAAATAGTAAATAGATTCATCGCATCACCGGCTGGATGCGGAGGGTTCGGTCTGCCAACCCCCAAATCTACCGAAATTCATTAACGAAATTGCCCGATAATTCCCTCGCAAGCAACGTATTCCCGCGCATTTTCCGGTACGGACACGCCATGGAACAGGTCACGATCGAGGGTTTGATGGCCGCCGATGCCGACCGGACGTTCCGGGATATCGCGCGGAACTTCGAGGCGCTGAGGTCCTGCGGTCCGATCGTCGCGGCGGCCGCGGTCCGCCTGATCCGGGCCTTGCGGGCCGGCAACAAGATCCTGTTCTGCGGCAACGGCGGTTCCGCCGCCGACAGCCAGCATCTCGCGGCGGAGCTGACGGGGCGTTACCGGCGGGACCGGCGGCCCCTGGCCGCGATCGCCCTGACCGTCGACACGTCCGCGCTGACCGCGATCGGCAACGATTATGGCTTCCAGGACATCTTTGCGCGCCAACTGGCCGGGATCGGCCGTGCCGGCGATGTCCTGGTCGCCCTGTCGGCCAGCGGCACCAGCGAGAACGTCGTTCGCGCGCTCGAGACGGCACGGCGGATGGGCATCGCGACCATCGGCCTGACGGGGGAGGGCGGCGGCGCCATGGCGGCCTTGTGCGACATCTGCGTCAGGGTGCCCTCGGCCGATACCGCCCGCATCCAGGAAATGCATATCGCGGTCGGACATCTCCTCTGCGGTTTCGTCGAAGACGCGGTCGATGCTCCGCTCTGAACGGCTCTTTGCCGGGCACATGCCGGTTCGCCGCCCCGCGGCGTTTCTCGACCGCGACGGCGTGATCAATCTTGATCACGGCTATGTCCACAGTCCGGACCGCTTCGTCTGGGTAGAGGGTGCGATGGCCGCCATCCGGTGGCTCAACGAGCAGGGTTACCTGGTGTTCGTGGTGACCAATCAGTCCGGCATCGCGCGCGGCTATTACGACGAGGCGGCGGTGCATGCGCTGCACGGCTGGATGGCGGCGCAACTGGCGTCCGCCGGCGCCCATATCGACGCCTTCTACTTCTGTCCGCATCATCCCGATGCCGTCCACGACGCTCTCAGGCTTAGCTGCGGCTGCCGCAAGCCGAAACCCGGAATGCTGCTGCGCGCCCTTGCGGAATGGCCGGTCGAGCGGCCGGGCAGCTTCCTGATCGGCGACCGGTCCACCGACATCGAAGCGGCGGCGGCGGCCGGCATTCCGGGTCATCTGTTCGACGGCTCCGATCTGCTGAAGACCGTGCGGCAGGCGGCGCGAACTACCTTCAGCGCGCCCCGTGAACCGGAATTATCGATCCGCTGACATAGGACGAGTTGCAGGACAGCAGCCAGCATATCGTTTCGGCGACCTCTTCGGGCGTGCCCAGCCGCCCCATCGGAATGCTCGCCTCCAGCGCCGCACGTCGGTCGGCCGGGATGTCCGATTGCTGGTCCGTCTCGATGACGCCGGGACTGACGGCGTTGACCCGGATGCCTTCGGCGGCCACTTCGCGCGCCAAGCCTATCGTCAGCGTATCGATCGCCGCCTTGGAGGCGGCATAGGGGCCGAGCCGGTTGCCGCCGAACCGGGCGGCCTGGGACGATACCAGCACGATCCCGCCGCCCTGTCCGCCTTGCGCAGTGGACAGGCGGCGGACGGCCTCGCGGCAGCACCAGAACGTCCCGTAGACATTGGTTTCGAAGACGGCGCGCAGCGTGTCGCCGGTGACTTCGTCGATACGGCCGAAGCCGCCGCTGATGCCGGCATTCGCGACCAGGGCCGAGAGCGGTCCCAGTGCGCGGTCGACCTCCGCGAACAGCCTGACGACATCCTCCTCCCGGGCGATATCGCCCTGGATCGCCGCCGCCGTGCCGCCTGCCGCCCGGATGCGGGCGACGACGGCTGCCGCCTCGGCTTCGCCGGTGCGATAGTTCACGCCGACGCGGTATCCGGCGCCGGCGAGGTTCATCGCGGTCGCGGCACCGATACCGCGGCTCGCGCCCGTCACCAGGGCGACGCGGCCGGCGGTCCGAAGGGAAGCGCTACGCTCCGTCATGTCGTCTACCTGCAATTCGAAGCATGTGTTCAGGAGCGATGGAAAGTTACATCAGGCTCGCGGCAGCATCTTAAGGAATTACTAAGCGCATTTTGGCAATGCTGGGCCTGACGACGTTGGTTATAGCTGCTTGTGCCGTTCGGCCAATGCTGCCCGGTCGATGCTTTCCGGCCGGCGTCGTTAGGATGATCGAATCAGATCGAGCGGCGCTGGAGTGATATGATAGGGGCGGCAGCATGACCACCGGCACCCTGGCCATCGGCCAAGTCCAGATCAACAACAGCTTTTCCGGCCAAAGCTATCTGCCCTATTCCCTCGGTGTCCTCCAGGCGTTCGTCCAGCGGCATGCGCGGGAGCCGTCGCGGTACGAGTTCAGGCTGCCGGTCTACCGGCGGATGCCGGTGGGGCAGGCCGTCGAACAATTGCTGGGGGTCGATGTCGCCGGGTTCAGCCTGTATGTCTGGAACGCCCGCATCTCGGTGGAGATCGCGCGCCGCCTGAAGAAGCTGCATCCCCGGACGATGATCGTCTTCGGCGGCCCCCATGTTCCCGACCGGTGCGAGGAGTTCCTGCGGGAGCATCCCTTCATCGACGTCGCCGTGCATGGCGAAGGCGAGCGCGCATATCTGGCCTTGCTGGAGAGCCTGCAGGACGGCGGTTGGCACGACGTTCCCGGCATCAGTTTCATCTCACCGGACGGCACGTTCCGGAACAACCCGGCCAGCCCCCGCATCCGCGACCTAGACGAGATCCCGTCGCCTTTCCTGACCGGCGTGTTCGATCCCCTGATCGAGGCCCGTCCCGGCGAAACCTGGATCGGACTGTGGGAGACGAACCGGGGATGCCCGTTCCAATGCACCTTCTGCGACTGGGGGTCGGCGACGGCGTCGAAGGTCGGGCAGTTCGCCATGGAGCGGCTGAGGCGCGAGGTCGAGTGGTTCGCGGACCGTCGGATCGAATATATCTTCTGCTGCGACGCCAATTTCGGGATCCTCAAGCGGGACGTGGAGATCTCCCGAATGGTTTCGGAGACGAAGGCGCGCACCGGCTATCCCCATGCGCTGTCGGTGCAGAACACCAAGAACGCCACGGAGCGGGCTTACGAGACCCAGAAGATCCTGTCCGACGCCGGGCTGAACAAGGGCGTCGCCCTGTCCATGCAGAGCCTGGACGCGACGACCCTGACCAGCATCAAGCGGCAGAACATCTCGCTGGACGCCTATCTGGAACTCCAGCGGCGGTTCGCCCGGGACCGGGTGGAGACATACTCCGACCTGATCCTGGGGCTTCCCGGCGAAACCTATGAAAGCTTCGTCGGCGGCGTCGACCGGCTGATGGAAAGCGGCCAGCACAACCGCATCCAGTTCAACAACCTCTCGATCCTGCCCAATGCCGAGATGGGCGATCCGGAATACCAAGCCCGCCACGGCATGGTCACCGTTCAGTCCGATATCATCAACATCCATGGGCGGCGGGAGGAGATGGAGGACGACGTCCCGGAGAGCCAGCAACTGGTCGTCGCCACCGCGGCGATGCCGCCGGCGGACTGGCGCCGCACCCGGGTCTTCTGCTGGGTCGCCGCCCTGCTGCACTTCGACAAGCTTTTCCAGATCCCGATCATCGCCGCCCGCTCGCTGGCCGGAACACCCTACCGGACGCTGATCGAAGCCTTCGTGGATGTCGATGCCGGCCGTTATCCGCTGCTCGGCGAGATCCGCGACTTCCTGATGGCCGAGGCGCGGTCGATCCAGCAGGGCGGGCCGGAATACGTCCATGCTCCGGAATGGCTGGATATCTACTGGCCGGCGGACGAGTACCTGTTCATCAAGCTGACCGCCGAGGGCAGGCTCGGCGATTTCCATGCGGAAGGCGGACGCCTGATCCGCGAGGTGACGGGTGTGGAGGGAGCCGCGGCGGAGGCGATCGCCGATGCCGTCCGGCTGAACCATGCCCTGGTCAAGCAGCCCTTCGTGCGCGACGACCTGGACGTGAGGATCGAGTTCGACGTCCTCGGTCTCTATGCCGATGCACTTCAGGGCGGAGCGGGCGAGCCGCAGGCCGCCGGCGAGCTGCCCCGGAGCCCGGCCATCGTCCACATCGAGCGCTCCGGCCAAGCCTATGACGACTTCGCGACATGGTGCCGGGAGGTCGTCTGGTGGGGCAACAAGAAGGGCGCCTATCTCTACGGCAACCGGACCGTCCACCGGGAACTGGCCGGACACTACTGACGGCCCCGGGCCTGTAAACCCTGCGGCGGACACTTCCACCCAGCCGCATCGCGGAGACGCCTCATGAAATACCGCCCGCTCGGCACGACCGGCATCGAGGTGTCGGAAATCGGCTTCGGCGCCTGGGGGATCGGGGGAGCGACGGCCGGCGCGACATCCTATGGCGCTACGGACGACGCCCGGTCCCGGACGGCGTTGTCACGCGCCTTCGATCTGGGCGTCACCTTCTACGATACCGCACCCGCCTATGGCGACGGCCACAGCGAGACGCTGATCGGCGAGGCGTTCCGGGGGCGGCGGTTCCGTATCGCCGTCGCCACCAAGGCCGGCCAGCAGCGATGGGGCCAGCCGCCCGACTTCAGCCCGGCCGCCTTGCGCCGCTCGGCCGAGGCGAGCCTTCGCCGGCTGGGCGGCGACGCCATCGACCTGCTGCAGCTTCACAACCCGCCGGCCGGTCTGTTCGCCGCCGACCCCGACGTCGCGGCGACGCTGGACGGCCTGCGCGAGGCCGGCACGATCAGGGCCTGGGGAGTTTCCGTCAAGTCGCCGCAGGAGGCGTCGGCCCTGATCGGTGCCGTTCCCGCGGCGGTCGTCCAGGTCAACCTGAACATGCTGGATGTCCGGGCGGCGACATCGGGGCTGCTGACGGAAGCCGCTGCCCACGGCATCGGGGTGATCGCCCGGACGCCCCTGTGCTTCGGTTTCCTCTCCGGCACAGTGGACGGGACCACGCGCTTCGCCGATGACGACCATCGGGCCGCCTGGAGCCGTGCGCAGATCGTCCGCTGGGCCGACGGTGCGAAGCGCCTGCACGATGCCGCCGGATCGGGCCAAGCGCCGGGCCAAGCGCCGGGTCGGGACTGGAGCCGGACGGCGTTGCGCTTCTGCCTTTCGTTTCCCGAAGTGGCGACCACCATCCCCGGCATCCTGAGCGCGCAAGAGGCGGAACAGAACGCCGCCGCCTCCGCCGCCGGTCCGTTGGACGGAGCGGCGGTGCGCCGGATCCTCGACCTGCACTCCCGCGAGTCGTTCTTCCTGCGGAGCTGACTCCGGCGCGGCAGGCATGGCGCGCCCCGGTTCAGCCGGCGGTTCCCGGCGCCGCTTCCCGCGCCCGGCGGGCCTCGTAGGCTTTCAGGTGACCGAGGACGATGCGGAGGGTCGGATTGGCCGCCGGGTCTCCGCCGCGGCGCAGCAGGTCGCCGACGATCTGGTCGGCTTCGATCGGACCGCCGCGCTCCATGTCGCGCAGCATGGAGGCGGTCATGGTCGAACCGGGCTTGGTGTAGGTGTCGCGGGCGCGCTCCGTCGCGGCTGCGCGGGGCGGGAAGCCTTCCGACGCCGCGATGGCCGAGCTTTCGGCCAGCAGCGACGTTACGACGTGGTCGGCGCCGGCCGCCACGATGTCGCCGATGGCGGCGCGCATCAGGCAGGTGGCCCCGGCCCCGGTCGCGATGAAGATCCATTTCTCCCACATGTCCTGAAGGATCGAACAGCTGAGGCGGGCATCGAACCCGGCGCCGGTCAGTTCCGCCGCGACGGCTTCGATCCGGGGGGTGCGTCCGCCGGCAGTCTCGCCGAAGGTAAGGCCGTGGAGGTCGTTGAGGTGGAGGACCCGCCCGTCCGGATCGAGGACGACGGAGATCAGGCACAAGCCGCCGAGCACCCGGCTTGCGCCGAAGCGGGCGGTCAGCAGGTCCATGTGGCGCATGCCGTTGAGGACGGGAAGGATCAGCGTGTCCGGGCCGCAGGCCGGCGCCAGCGAGTCCATCGCCGCTTCCAGGTCGTAGGCCTTGCAACTGAGCAGGATGAGGTCGAAAGGAGCCGCGATGTCCTGCGCCAGGACGGTCGGCGGAGCCGGGAGGTCGAGATCGCCGTGGGGGCTGCGGACCACCAGACCGGCTTCGGCCAGTTGGTCGGCGCGGCGCTGGCGGACGAGGAATGTCACGTCCCGGCCTGCATTCAGCAGCCTGCCGCCGTAGTAGCCGCCGATGCCGCCGGCCCCGACCACGAGAATCCGCATGTCTTTTCCACCCTGTTCTTCTTGCCCGGTTTGCGTGCGTAGACCCTATGGGCAACGGACCGTGCTGTCCACCGGCGTCACCCGAAAGCGGGATGTACCCCGAACGGAGTGCGGAAGGATTGCCGGCATTTTCTGTTGAGCGCACCAGAATCCCGAGGAAAACGGGTTTCGGACCGTTGATCCAATGGAGATCGCAGACGATGGCAAGACGGAACATGGGGGCCGAAGAGAGCACGGGGACTATCCGGAACAGGGGCCGCTCCGGGGGAAACGGGGAGCGGCTTGCCCAAGGTCTCGGCTGGTTCAGTCTGGGGCTGGGCTTGGCGCAGATCGCGGCACCGGATGGGATGGCGCGCCTGATCGGTGTCCCCGACGATGACGAAAACCGGCAGATGATGCGGGCCGTCGGAATGCGCGAGGTCGCCAGCGGATTGGGCATCCTGTCGCAACCCCATCCCGAGGGATGGGTATGGGCACGGGTCGGCGGCGACGTGATGGACCTTTCGCTGCTGGGCGGCGCCTGGGCATCGGACCGGACCGACAAGGAACGGGTCGCCGCCGCGACCGTCGCCGCCGTAGGAGTCATGGCGCTCGACCTGCTGTGCGGCCGCCAGCTGACCGAGCACGACGCCGATGATGGCTTTGCCGGAAGACAGGGTTTAGGCGGCCGTGACCATGGCCGTCCGGTGGAGGACCAGCGCTGGAGCGGCGCGGTCCATGTCAGGAAGAGCATCACCATCAACCGCCCGCCGGAGGAGCTTTACCGCTTCTGGCGCGACTTCGACAACCTGCCCCGCTTCATGACCCACATGGAAGAGATCCGGAAGCTGGACGACAAGCGCTCGCACTGGAAGGCCAGGGGAGTGGCCGGCTTCACGGTCGAATGGGATGCGGAGATCACCGAGGACGTACCGAACGAGCGGATCGCCTGGGCATCCGTGGCCGGGTCGAGCGTCCACAACGCCGGTTCGGTGACTTTCAAGCAGAGGCCGGCCAACCGGGGCACGGTGGTCGAGGTCGAGATGCGGGTCGATCCTCCCGGCGGGGCCATCGGGGCGAAGATCGCCAAGCTGTTCGGCAAGGAGCCGGTCCAGCAGGTGGCGGACCACCTGCGGGCCTTCAAGCAGATCGTCGAGACCGGCCACCTCACGCGGTCGGACACCAGCTTCGCGCTGGTCAGGCATCCGGCCAGACCGCCGTCCAAGCTGCCCGAGGCAGTCGAAGCGGAACTCAGGACGGGAACGTATCAGGGGGCGAAATCATGAGAGCCACATGCTGGATGGGGACCAAGGATATCCAGGTCCGGAACGTGCCCGATCCCAAGATCCTGAACCCGGACGACGCGATCGTCCGGATCACGTCCACCGCGATCTGCGGGTCCGACCTTCAC
>NZ_JCACHA010000590.1:0-5487 GCF_059503625.1 Skermanella sp. | reverse complement strand
GTCGATGGAGAAGGGCGACATCATGGGCCATGAGTTCATGGGCGAGGTGGTGGAGGTCGGCCGCGACGTGAAGAAGCTGAAGGTCGGCGACCGCGTCGTGGTGCCGTTCCCGATCGCCTGCGGCCACTGCATGAACTGCGAGAGCCACCTTTATTCGGTCTGCGAGAACTCCAACCCGAATGCCTGGATGGCCGAAAAGCTGTGGGGCTACTCGCCGGCCGCGATCTACGGCTATTCCCACATGCTGGGCGGCTATGCCGGCGGTCAGGCGGAATATGCCCGCGTGCCCTATGCCGATGTCGGACCGATCAAGATCCCGGACGGCATGCCGGACGAACAGGTGCTCTTCCTGTCCGACATCTTCCCGACCGGCTACATGGGCGCCGACAATTGCAACATCAAGCGCGGCGACACCATCGCGGTCTGGGGCTGCGGCCCGGTCGGCCAGTTCGCGATCAAGAGCGCCTTCCTGCTGGGAGCCGAACGCGTCATCGCGATCGACCGGTTCCCCTACCGGCTGAAGATGGCGAGCGAGCAGGGCGGGGCCGAGACGATCAACTACGCCGAAGTCGACAGCGTGCCCGAGGCCTTGCGCGAGATGACCGGCGGGCGCGGCCCCGATGCCTGCATCGACGCGGTCGGCATGGAAGCCCACGGCATGGGCCTGATCGGCGCCTACGACCGCGCCAAGCAGGCGATGATGCTGGAAACTGACAGGATCATCGCCCTGCGCGAAGCGATCCTGTCATGCCGCAACGGCGGCACAGTGTCGGTGATCGGCGTCTATGGCGGGTTCGTCGACAAGTTCCCGTTCGGCGCCGTCGTGAACAGGTCTCTGACGATCAAGGCGGGGCAGGCCCATGTGCAGCACTATATGAAACCGCTGCTGGAGCACATCCAGAAGGGCGACATCGACCCCAGCTTCGTCATCACGCACCGGCTGAACCTGAACGACGCAGCGTCGGGCTACTCGACCTTCCTCAACAAGCAGGACGAATGCATGAAGGTCGTGCTGCGGCCCTGAGGGCGGAGCCTGAACGGTCTTTCACGTGAAACATCGACGGCCGGGGTGGAAGCTCCGGCCGTCGTCGTGCCGGCGTGGGTGAGGAAAAAACTGTTTTTCGTCACCGCTGGTCACTGAAGGTCACTACGGGCTGGGCGTGGATGGGTCTCCTCTGCTTTCATCGTCGGACCTGATGTTTATGCCGTAACTACTCCGCTTCCACACCGTCTTGCCAAGATCAAGTCTGGTAAGCGCTGGCTTTGGCCGCCTCCTTCCCCCTTCCCGCCATACCAAGACTTGAACTTGGTATCTCCTTTCAGGAACTGAGCGGCTGGTGACGTTCAGGAACGTTTTAGGGTGGCGGCTATGGTTCAAGCGCTGGACTGGGCGGCTTACAGCCCGAGGTAGCGGTGCTGTGCCTGTTCAAGAATTACCCAAGTAAATCGCCACTAACGTTACTCGGATATGCACTCCACGAAACATACAGAAGTATTGTTTCACCGAAGTAACATAAAATTTAACACCAATTTACTTGACTTAAATACCACATTCCTGCTGTCGTTCTCCCGCATCCAATAGCGCCCCCGAGAGCGGACACGGTTTCAGCCGCCGGGGATTTCTCAAATCAATATTTTCCGGGCAGGAGTCACCTGATGAGTTCAGCGGAACCGCAATGGACATTGGAACAGTTGCAGGAGCATTTGCAGGCGGCTGTCGATCTCGAGTTCTGGACCATCCCGTACTACATGGCAGCGGCCTATTCCATCAAGGATCAGGGCGAGGCGGCGTTCCAGCTCATCCTGTCGGTCGTCAACCAGGAAATGCTGCATGTCCAGCTGGCGGCCAATATCGCCAACGCCTATGGGCTGAAGCCGCTGTTCAAGTGCCCGGTCTATGAGGGGACGCATATTCCGCACCTGAATTTCTCGCTGGACGATCCGGACCCCCGGACGCTGTTTCCGTCGGCGCGGCGGAGATCGGGCAGCTCGACATCGCGCGGCTCCAGGGCTTCTGCCTGGTCGAATATCCGTTCTGGGATACCGGCCATCCGGTGGACGCCAACCCCGACATCGCCGTCTATGGATCGATCGGGGAGTTCTATCAGGCGGTGACGGTCGGGGCGACGCAGTTGAAGGACCACATCAAGCCGGTCAATCAGGTCGATGCCTTCAAGCGCTTCTATGCCGACTTCGAGCAGCCGACCATCACGATCGAGGGCGCCGACGGGCTGGCGCAGGTCGCCAATCTGGTCGATGCGATCACGTCCCAGGGCGAAGGCACCCAGCGTCCGGCCGGCCTCAAGAGCCATCCGAAGCATCCCAACCTGCCGGACATCGCCAGCTATTTCAAAAGCGCGTCGAACCCGCCGATCAAGAAGCAGTTCCGGAATACCGCCGACGACATCGAGCCGTCGTGGCCGCATTTCGAGAAGTTCTACAGCCTGATCCAGGGCGGCGTGCTGCCGGAAACCTATGCCGCCGAGCGCTTCCCGGCCGAGGGCACTCCCGGCTACGCGGCTCAGCTCCGGCTGGTCGAGAACTTCTCCAAGTTCCGCTGGGCCATGACGGAGAAGTTCGCCGGCAAGCCGGTCCCGCAGTTCTACGTCCACATGGTCACGCTTGCCGGCAATATCCTGGCCTGCTGGCAGAACGGCGCGGTGCCGGCCTTCTCGCACCACGACCTGAACCATTCGGAGCAGACCAGGGCGACGTTCGCGGCGTTGGAGTCGGAGCCGCGCTTCCCGCTGGCGAAGGCGCCCAACGCCAAGGCGGCGGTCTGGAAGACCGAGCCGGCGCTCGCCTGACCTCTGAGTCAATTCAAGGTCGTCAAACAAAGATTCAGGGATCAGCCCATGTCCAAGAGCATCCTGCGCATCCATCCCGCCATCGCCTTCGCGCGAGTCGGCAACAGCGACGACTATTACCTGGCGCCCGAAACCATGGCCGGCGTTCCGGTCGCCGGCAGCGAGCCGCCGGTGATGGGCGGACTGCCGATCCGGCGCGGCACCGAGCACGACACGATCACCGACGAGGACCTGCGCGACGCTTCCGGCGCGCTGAAGCGTCAGGCCGCCCGCTTCAAGATCTTCGCCTATAGCGAAGCGGAGGCCAAGGCCTACCCGGCCGCCACCGAGCAGGAGATCAGGATCGGCGGCACGCTGGGCGGCAAGACGGTCACCGACATCGTCTGGACCGTCCATGTCGCCAACAAGAAGGCCAACACCTTCGTCCTGGAGGTGAGCAACGCCAACGGTCCGGTGATCGACAACTACGGCAACGGCAACCTGCCGCCGATCCGCAACGCGTCGCTGTACGCCGGCGACGAGGGCACGGAGGAGCTGGCTGTTCTGAACGACCCGGAGCGGGTCTCCCGGCTGACGATCGATTTCGGGCCGCGCACGGTGCGGGGCGCCGGCGCCGCACCGGTTCGGTTCGATGCCGCTACGGAAGCATCGGTCTACAGCGCGGAAGGCGGCTTCAAGACGCTGCCGGACTATCCGAAGTCCTGGCCGGCGAAGTCGTTCCCCGACGGGCTGTACTCGCCGACCGGCGAGGTCGATACCCTGGGCCACCTGGAGACCGACGAGGCCGGGCGGCTGGTAGTGCTGGGCGGCTACGGCAGGGCGAGCGCCTGGAAGCAGGAGGACGGCAGCTTCTACCAGCTCGTCAGCAGCGTCGATAACGACGGCTGGTTCGACGACACCAGCGACGGCCCGGTCTCGGCGGTGGTCGTGCTGAACGGCGGCCAGCCCGACGAGACGCGGATTTCCGCCGGGACGGCCTGGGTCACGACGGCCGATCCGTCCTATGCGCCGCAGATCCTCAACGTCGTGTCGCTGTGGGACGAGGTGTACGACACCTTCGTCCGCAAGCTCGGCCTTCAGCCGGAGATCTATTCGGACGGCGAATACCGGTACGACCGCGACGCCAGCTTCGAGGACGACGTCGCCCATATCTTCCGGGGCACGGCCTTGCAGGAATGGATTTCCAACCTGCCGCAGGGCGCCAAGCACGCGCACCGCGCGGTCGGCCGCATCGGCGCGGAAACCGATCCCGCCGACACGATCCTGTCGGGGCTGGCCTATATCCGCAACCCGAACCTGCCGCAGCAGGCCATGCTGGGCGTGCCGCTGATGCCGGGTGCGCTCGGCGACTCGGGTCAGGCCTTCCTGTCGCCGACGCTGACGCAGTACTATTTCCTGACGCAGTGGAACGACCGCAAGTGCAGTGCCGAGCCGGTCAAACCGCTGTCGCCGGGCGATCTGCTGGACAAGGCCTCGCTGATCAACTGCCTGGGCGGCCGTTTCAGCCCCGGCATCGATCTGACCTTCACCGTGCGCCAGGAGGAAATCTACGTCCAAGACTGGCGGAAGAAGGAGGTCGGGCCGTTCCGCATCGCTCCGAAGCCGCTCAGCTTCGAATCCCTGAAGCCGGACGTGCCCGTGCTGTCGGAGGGCTACGTGCCGCTGCACAGCACCGGCGAGGATCTGGTCGAGCCGGGCGACATGACCAAGTTCATGTCCGTGCCGTGGCACACCGACTACAATTCCTGCGCCACCCATCCGACCAGCCCGACGATTCCGCACAACACCACGCTGTACTGGTCGTGGCCAGCGCAGCGTCCGGTCCATGTCCATCTCGCTTCCGAGGTCAAGGACGGCAAGCCCGGTCCGCAGCGCTATTCGGTCCGGGGTCCCGGCACCGGCAGCGAAAATCCGGCCAACCAGGGCCGCTATCAGGATATCGAGAACATCCTGCCGAACTGGCACAAGATCGGCTTCGTGATCCAGGACAGCGCGATCGTCGGCGGGCAGCGCAACCCGGACCAGTTCTTCGAGGTGCGGAGCGCGCTGCCGGTCGATGAAGCCCTTGTCATTCCGCCCTGGCCGATGAACGACAAGGGCACGAGCGCCGGCTGAGCTGCCGTCAGCGGTCGCTGGGAAAGCATGACAACCCATCATGACAGGACCGTCGCCATCCTTGGCGGCGGTCCTGCCGGCTGCGCCACGGCACTGGCGCTCCACCGCCAGGGCATCCGCGATGTCTTGGTCATCGAAGCCGGCACCCATGAGGTCCGGCGGATCGGGGAGAGCATCCCGCCGGATACCGGGCTGATGTTCCGCACGCTCGGGATCTGGGACGATTTCGTCGCCGAAGGGCACGAGCCCTGCCTGGGCAGCCGCTCCGCCTGGGGCGACAACCGGCTGGGCTACAACGACTATCTCTACAACCCGCACGGTCAGGGATGGCACCTTGACCGGCGGCGCTTCGACGCGTTCCTGCTCTCGCGGATCGAAGGGCTGGGAATGGGAGTGCTGAGCGGGACCGGTTTCGACAAGGCGGAGCCGATGCCCGGCGGCGGCTACCGGCTGCGGCTGGTGGGGGACGACGGGGCCGTGACGGCGCTGACGGCGCGCTTCGTGGTCGATGCCACGGGTGCGCGGGGGCTGTTCGCCCATCAGCGCGGGGCCGGCCGCCGGCGGC
>NZ_JCACHA010000589.1:0-18593 GCF_059503625.1 Skermanella sp. | reverse complement strand
CAGTCGTCCACTTCGGCGGTTTGTTCGGCGACGTGGATGTGGACCGGGCCGCCGTCCGCGAGCGGCAGGATCTCGCCTATCTCCTCCACCGTAGCGGCACGAAGCGAGTGGGGCGCTATGCCGATCCGGGCGTTCGGGTGATGGATCAGATGCCGGCCGGCGCTCTCCATCAGGCGGGCGAAGCCGTCGATACCGTTGATGAACCGGCGCTGGCCGGCAGATGGCGGAAGTCCGCCGAAACCGCCATGGGCGTAGAAGACCGGCAGCAGCGTCAGGCCGATGCCGGTAGCCGCCGCCGCCGCAACGATGCGTCCGGCCATCTCGGCGGGATCGTCGTAGGGACGACCGTGGGGGTCGTGATGGAGGTAGTGGAACTCGCCCAGCGTCGTGAACCCGGCTTCCAGCATTTCCGAGCAGACCAGCGCCGCGATGGCCTCGACATCGTCGGGCGTCAGCCGGTCGAGGAAGCCGTACATGGTCTGCCGCCACGTCCAGAAACTGTCGGCGCTGTCGCCGCGCCGCTCTGCCAGACCGGCCATGGCGCGCTGAAAGGCGTGGCTGTGAAGGTTCGCCATGCCGGGCACCATGACATGGCCCAGCCTCTGCGCCTCGCCCGGCGATGCATCAGCGGCGATGCTGGAGATCAGACCCGAGGCATCGACTTTGAACACCACGTCACGCGCCCAGCCATCGGCGAGCAGTGCGTTGTCGGCGAAAAATTCCATGGGGGCTCCCACGAGTTCTGGACACGAGCGGTTAAGCCGCGTTAATTGTATATACAATAACGGCTCACCAAAAACCACCGGATAGAACTCACCGGATAGACAGGGGGACGAGGCTTGAAGCTGGATCGGCTTTGGATCAATGCGCGGATCGCGACGATGGAGCCTGCTGGGGAACCATACGGCGCCCTTGCCGACGGCGCCGTCGGCTGCCGGGGCGGACGGATCGCTTTCATCGGGCACAGCGCCGAGGCAAGCGGCCATGATGCGGCCCAGACGATCGACTGCGCCGGCCGCTGGATCACGCCGGGGCTGATCGACTGCCACACCCATCTGGTCTACGGCGGCGACCGTGCCGCCGAGTTCGAATTGCGGCTGGAGGGCGCCAGCTACGAGAAGATCGCCAGGGCCGGGGGCGGCATCCTGTCCACCGTCACCGCCACCCGCAATGCCGACGAGGAGGCGCTGGTGCGGGCCTCGCTGCCGCGCCTGGACGCGCTGCTGGCCGAGGGCGTCACGACGGTCGAGATCAAGTCCGGCTACGGGCTGGAAACATCAGCCGAAATCCGCCAGCTCCGTGCTGCCCGACGCCTGGGTTACGAACGGCAGGTCGGGATCGAGACGACCTTCCTTGGCGCCCACGCCAAGCCGCCGGAGTTCGAAGACACCGGCAGCTATATCGACCACGTGATCGGGGAAATGCTGCCCGCCGTCCACGCCGAGGGTCTGGCCGACGCGGTCGATGCCTTCTGCGAAGGAATCGCTTTCTCTCCCGATGAGGTCGAACGGCTGTTCGAGGCGGCGCATAGCTTGGGCCTGCCGGTCAAGCTGCACGCCGAACAGCTCTCCGGGCTCCACGGCGCCACTCTGGCGGCCAAGTTCGGGGCGCTGTCCGCCGATCATGTCGAGTACGCCGACGCCTCCGACGTCGCGGCGATGGCGAAGTCCGGGACCGTCGCGACGCTATTGCCCGGCGCGTTCTATACGCTGCGGGAGACCAAGGCGCCGCCGGTCGACCTGTTCCGCAAGGCGGGCGTGCCGATGGCGATCGCGACCGACGCCAATCCAGGCACCTCGCCGCTGACCTCGATCCTGCTGACGATCAACATGGCCTGCACGCTGTTCCGCCTGACGCCGGAGGAGGCCTTGGCCGGCGTCACCCGCAACGCCGCCAGGGCGCTGGGCCGGGACAGCGACATCGGAACGATCGAACTCGGCAAGTGGTGCGACCTTGCCATCTGGGACATCGAGCGTCCGGCCGAGCTGGCGTACCGCATCGGCTTCAATCCCCTCCATTCCCGCGTCTGGCGAGGCCAGTGATGACCAAACCTATCGTCGAGCGCCGCGACGCGCCGCTGATCCTGTCGATGCCCCATGTCGGGCGCGAGGTTCCGGACCATGTCGCGAGCCAGTTGACCGGCAAGGCGCTGGAGCTGGAAGACACGGACTGGTGGATCGACCGGCTCTACGACTTCGGCGAGGAACTGGGGGCAACGGTGATCCGGGCGACCGCGTCGCGCTACGTGATCGACGTCAACCGCGACCCGAGCGGCGCATCGCTCTATCCGGGACAGGCGACGACCGGACTGTGCCCGACCACCGATTTCGACGGCGTATCGCTATACCGGAACGGCTCAGGCCCAGACGACGAGGAAATCGACCGGCACCGGCGGCCCTGGCATACCGCGTATCATGAAGCGCTGGCCGCCGAGATCGCCCGGTTGCGGAGCCGTTACCCGCGCGTCGTCCTGTACGACTGCCACTCGATCCGCTCCCATGTGCCGCGATTATTCGACGGCGAATTGCCGGTCTTCAACATCGGGACCAATGGCGGCGCGTCCTGCGCGCCAGAGGTGGAAGCCATCGTCACCAGCGCCTGCGCCGATGCCGAACCCGACGGCTACGACCATGTCGTCAACGGACGCTTTCGCGGCGGCTGGATCACCCGGCACTACGGCGATCCGGAAAACGGCGTCCACGCCGTTCAGATGGAGCTGGCGCAGCGCGCCTACCTGACCGAGGAAGCGCCGCCCTGGAACTTCGACCCGGCCAAGGCGGAACAGCTCCGCGCCGTGCTGAAACCGATGCTCCATCGCCTGAGCTTCTGGGCCACCAAGGCTTAAGTCCTGGACTTGAATCCAGGGCTTGAATAAGGAACCGCCGAAATGACTGCCACGCCTCCTTCCTCCCGCCTCGACAATGCCCGCAAGATCCGCAGCCCGCGCGGAACCGAGTTGAGCGCGAAAAGCTGGCTGACCGAAGCGCCCTTGCGGATGCTGATGAACAACCTCGACCCGGAAGTCGCGGAGAAGCCGGAAGCGCTGGTCGTCTATGGCGGGATCGGCAGGGCCGCCCGCGATTGGCAGTCGTTCGACCGCATCGTGGACTGCCTGAAGACCCTGAACGAGGACGAGACGCTGCTGGTACAATCCGGCAAGCCGGTGGGGGTGTTCCGCACCCACAAGGATGCCCCGCGCGTCCTGATCGCCAATTCCAACCTCGTGCCGCGCTGGGCCGACTGGGACCACTTCAACGCGCTCGATAAGGTCGGGCTGATGATGTACGGCCAGATGACTGCCGGATCGTGGATCTATATCGGCAGCCAGGGGATCGTCCAGGGCACCTACGAAACCTTCGTGGAAGTCGGCCGCCGCCACTACAACGGCGACCTCGCCGGGCGCTGGATCCTGACCGGCGGCCTCGGCGGCATGGGCGGAGCGCAGCCGCTGGCCGCGACCATGGCGGGAGCGTCCATGCTGGCGGTCGAGTGCCAGCCGTCCCGGATCGAGATGCGGCTTCAGACCGGCTATCTCGACCGCAAGGCCGACACCATCGAGGAAGCGCTCGATATCATCGAGCAGGCGAAAGGGCAGGGGAAACCGGTATCGGTGGGCCTGCTCGGCAACGCCGCCGAGATCTTCCCTGAACTGGTCCGGCGCGGCATCCGTCCCGATGCGGTGACCGACCAGACCTCCGCCCACGATCCGCTCAACGGCTATCTGCCGGCGGGATGGACGCTGAACGAATGGGAATCGAAGCGCGAGCGCGACCCGAAGGCGGTGGAAACGGCCGCCAAGCAGTCGATGGCGGTCCAAGTCCAGGCCATGCTGGACTTCCACGCCCAGGGGGTGCCGGTGCTCGACTACGGCAACAACATCCGGCAGATGGCGAAGGAGATGGGGGTCGCCAACGCCTTCGACTTTCCGGGCTTCGTCCCGGCCTATATCCGGCCGCTGTTCTGCCGGGGCATCGGGCCGTTCCGCTGGGCGGCCCTGTCGGGCGACCCGGAGGATATCTACCGGACCGACGCCAAGGTGAAGGAGCTGATGCCCGACAACCCGCACCTGCACAACTGGCTCGACATGGCGCGGGAGCGCATCCGTTTCCAGGGTCTGCCGGCCCGCATCTGCTGGGTAGGATTGGGCGACCGCCACCGGCTGGGGCTGGCCTTCAACGAGATGGTCGCCAGCGGCGAGCTGAAGGCCCCCATCGTGATCGGCCGCGACCACCTGGACAGCGGCTCCGTGGCGTCGCCCAACCGGGAGACCGAGGCGATGCGCGACGGCTCGGATGCGGTATCCGACTGGCCGCTGCTGAACGCGCTGCTTAACACGGCGTCCGGGGCGACCTGGGTGTCGCTGCATCACGGCGGCGGCGTCGGCATGGGCTTCTCCCAGCATGCCGGCATGGTGATCGTCGCCGACGGCACCGCCGATGCGGCGCGGCGGCTGGAGCGAGTGCTGTGGAACGACCCGGCGACCGGCGTCATGCGCCACGCCGATGCGGGCTATGAGGACGCGATCAAGTCGGCACGGGCAAACGGGCTTGTTCTGCCGAGCTGCAATCCGGCACTTTGACATGGGGCTCCCCGATGAAGCTTGAACAGTGCGAGCATTCGACACCGGCCGACGCGGACGAGCGCAGGAAGGTCAAGCCCGTGATCTGCTATCCGGTGGATAGTCTGGTCCAGCCGGATCTGCCGTCCTATCGCGCCGCCCGAAACGGCTGGGAAAAATTATCCGAAACCGTGGTCCCGCCGCGCGAGGCGCGGTGCTTCGACGTGCCCGCGGGATGCTTCTTCCGCATCGTCGGCATCGAAGGCCCGCAGGTCGGCGACCTCAATCTTTGGTCGGCGAACGATCTTCAGGAGCGTTTCTATTCGGGTAAGACGCGGGCGCTCCATGGAACGCATCTTTCGACCGGGGACCGGCTCTGGTCGTCCTTTCCGTATCTGCGGCCGATGGCGACGATCACGGAAGATACCCTGGACTGGTACGGCTTCGACGAATGGGGCGGATCGGTGCATGACGTGATCGGCACGCGGTGCGATCCCTATACGCATCGGCTTCTGGCCGGCGACGACTATCATCACTGCTGCCACTCGAACCTGACGCGCGCCTTGGCCGAACGGCTGGATCAGCCGCGCGGGAGCGTGGAAGCGGCGGTCCATGACGTGCTGAACGTCTTCATGTGCACCGGATTTACGCGGGACACGGGTCAATACTTCATGAAGGCCAGCCCGGTCAGGCCGGGCGATTTTCTTGAATTCTTCGCGGAAATCGATCTTCTCGGCGCACTATCCGCCTGTCCGGGCGGCGATTGCAGCACCGAGCATTCGAGCGATGCGGCTTCATGCCACCCGCTGCTGGTGGAAGTCTACAAACCGGCCGAACCGCCGCGCGGATGGACATCTCCCCCACGCAGCGGATACGACCGGAGTCACGGCCCCTGAAGCCGCGTCCCGGCTACTTGAAGAAACCGAACACGTTCAGCGCGGTGTAGATGCCGAGCAGGACGATGGCGATGCTGCTGACGACCAGGACGGCGTTGAACAGGCTGCCGCCGTAGATGCGGGGGTCCGTTTCCGTCTTGCGCAGATACCAGACCGCCACGACGGCGCCGAGCAGGAAGATGCCGGTCATCACGCCGCCCGCCTGGACCATCAGGACCGGCGACTGGATGAACAGGTAGGCGGCGCCCCAGATGATCGGCAGCGCCACGGTGAAGATGCGGATCGTGCGCAGGCGCGACTTGGTGTCCTGCCAGTCGATCACGCCGATCACCGACAGGAAGTTGGCGTACATGCGCGACCAGCTCGGAACCGCCGCCCACAAGGTCGAACCCAGCACGGCGATGGCGCCGACCAGGAAGATCACTCCCGCCCATTCGCCGAGCGTATCGGTATACATCCGCGACAGGGTAACGATCATCTCGTTGCCCTTCGGCACCAGCCCCTGAGGGTGCAGGACCGACGCTCCCATCAGGAAGAACGCCAGAGTGCCGAAGGTGTAGATCAGCCAGGACACCAGGGCGTCCTTATACATGACGCTGATCCAGCCGTTGGCGCGGCGGACCCATTCCTCGCTGCCGTCGGCGGGGCCGACATAGCGGGCATAGCCTTTCTCGACGCACCAGTAGGTGTAGAAGGTCAGCTCGTCGGCGCCGACGCCGGTGATCCCGAACATGGCGATGGCGGCTCCGATGGCTCCGGCCGGAATGGCGAAGGTGAGCCCGCTCACGATATCGTTGGCATCGTAACCATAGGGCGTGAAGGGAAGGCCCAGGGCGATCACGACGGTAGCGATGCTGAAGACCACGACCAGCAGGACGGCTCCCCGCTCGATCAGGCTGTAGCTGTTGGAATACAGAAGCGCGATGCTCGATCCCGCCACGATGATCGTCCAGACCGTGAGCGAGGTCGTACCGAACGGATCGCCGCCGATCGGCATCAAGATGCTGAATGCCGCGGCGGTTCCCCCGACGATGCCGCCGATCTGAAGGATCTTGGACAGCGCCATCAGGACCCAGAGCAGGTTGATCCAGCCGACCGGTCCGATCTTCGGCGGCACCTTGTTGTAGCCGGTCAGCGCCGGCTGGCCGGTCGAGATGGTCCAGCGCGCCAGTTCGACCTGCACCGCCACTTTGACCAGGGTGCTGAAGATGACCATCCAGAGCAGGGCGAAGCCCGCCTGCGCCCCCAGGGTGGTGGTCGCGATGAGTTCGCCCGAGCCGACAATGGACGCGCTGAGGATCAGGCCCGGCCCGAGATGCTTCAGGCTATGCTTCCAGCCGACCGGCGGTTCCCTGATGCCTTCCGGAGTGAGGTGATAGGGATCGTCGTCGTCAGCCGCGTAGGTTTCGGCTGCTATCGTATTGGTGCTCATCGGTTTTTATGTCCTCCCATACGGCTTCTTGGAACTATGGCCGCAGGGATGGAAACGCGGAAACGATGAAATCGATCCTGTCGAAGGCTATGATTGACTCCGGTCAAGGAAACGGGCGCCGTGGCGCCCGACACTCCGGCCGGTTTTTCACTCCGAAGCGGCTGCCATGGAAACCCTGATTCCCGCCACGCTCTTCATGATCGCCAGCCATGTCGTTCCCGGCATTCCGGCAATCCGGTCGAGCCTTATGGACGCCCTGGGACGCCGGCTGTTTCTGTCCGCCTACTCCCTTGTGTCGATCGCGGCGCTGGTGCTGGTGGTCTCGAGCTACCGGGCGGCCGACCCCGGCTTGTGGTTCTATCATCCGTCCGCCGACGCCAAGACCTTCGCCGTTCTGGCGATGCCGGTCCCCCTGTTCCTGCTGGCCGGGCGGCTGACGACGCCTGCGGCAGAAACGGAACCGGCCGGCATCTACCGGCTCACCGCCGTCCCCGGCAGTCTCGCGGTCCTGCTCTGGACACTGCTGCATCTTGCGTCGCTGGGGGGAGCACGGCAGGTCGTCCTCTTCGCCGGCATGGCTGCGATAGCCCTGTTCTCGCTCGTCAAGAACTGGCGCATCGCCAGCCCGGCTCGGCGCCGTTCCGGAATCCTGCCGTTTTCCGGTATCCTTCGAGGGTGCCAGAGCTTCGTCTGGAGCGAGATCGGCTGGAGCCGCCTGCTTCTGACGGCGGCCCTATGGGCGGTGCTGCTGTTGCTCCACCCGCTCGCGATCGGACCCGATCCGCTGGCCTATCTTCACTGAGCGGCGCAACCCCGTACCGCAGCCCCGTCAATCGTCCTGGCAATAGTCGCGGAGCGCATCGATGTCGGCGATGGACACCACGGCGCCCTGCACCTCCACGCCGACCGGCTTCAGCTTGGCGAGCGCGCGCGAGAAGGTTTCCGGCTGGATCCCCAACCTGCGGGCCACCAGGGATTTTTCGACCGGCAGCGTGAAGGTCGCGTTTCCCTGGGCCGCCGGGCACAGTTTGAGCAGAAAGCTGGCTACCCGCTGGGGAGCGGACTGGATCTGAAGCTGTTCGACCTGCTGGACCAGGGTGCGCAGCCGCATCGACATCGATCCCAGCATGGCGAAGGCGGTTCCGACATCGGCCTGAACGCAGCGGGCGAAGGCCTGGGCGGTGATCGACACCACGCGCAGGTCCGTGACCGCCTGGGCGCAGACGGGGAAGCTGCCCTGGGCGAACATGGCCGCCTCGGCAAAGGTCTCGCCGGCGTTGACCATGGCAACCACCGCTTCCGCTCCTTCCCGGTTGATCCGGTACAGCTTCACCCAGCCTTCCAGCACGACGAAGAACCTGTCGGCGGGATCTCCCTGAACGAACAGATCGGTGCCGCGCTCGACAGAGCGGATCGTCGCCGTCGCCAGGAGCGATGCCAGCACCGGTTCCGGCACCTGCTGGAACAGAGGGAGGTTACGCAGGATCGCCGCGTCGCGCGGCGCCAGGCCGGCAAGGTTCGTAGCCATCTCGAATCCGCGCTCCATCCGGGTTGCCGAAGGCCTTTCATAGCAGTCATCCGCCGGACTTGGAATCGCCGGGTTCGGGATCGCCCGATTCCGGAACCAGCGAACGAAACCAGCCTTCATACGGCGTGTTGACCGCCTTGTGCCGGTTGTAGTCCGGGGCACCGTCGATCCACCAGACGGGACCGCGCTCGCCCAGCGCCCGTTTCGCCTGGTCGACGCGGCTTCTCGCCTGCTTCATCGCTTCCGCGTCGGCCTTGGCGTCACGGACGGACCGCCGGGCCGCCATCAGGTCGCGGACCAGCCGTTCGCGCTCGGCCGGTTCCAGCCGGGGATCGCTCAGGCGCCACAGGCGGCCACGCACCACGAAATACCGTCCGTCAGGTGTCTGCGGATACATCCATCGCCATCTTTCAGTCCGAACCGACCCTATCAACCCTCGGCACGGACCGCCGTTTCCGGGATTCGGCATCCCATTGCTCGCGGAGCCGGATCGTCTCCAGCCTGAGGCGGATTTCCTCCAGCTTGGCGAGGCGCGAACGCCGTTCGGCGAGGTCGCCCTCGATATGCCTGCGGAAGTCCGCGACTTCCGGCATCCTGCGGTAGGCGAAGGTTTCCCAGACACCGCGAAACGCCTTCACGAACAGGTCGCGCGGCCATTCGGCCATCAGTTCCACGTCGAGGTCGAGCGACAGCCCGGTCGGCATTTCGAAGCCCCGCCGGTTCGCCAAGGCAGCCAGCGACGCCAGGACTTCCGCGGGATTGCCGGGTTCCAGGTCGCGGCGGGCCATGTCGAGAGCTGCCGGCAGACCGTCGGCAAGGTCAGCCCGGACCGTTTCCGGCAGGTGGATGCCCGGTTCTTCGTGCCAGGATTCGCTCAAGGCAAGCATCCGCTTCGGCAGCGTTGCGGCCGGCGAGGTCAGCGCCCGTCCGGTGTTCGGCACCAGCCTTACCGGGCGCGCCGGACGGGCTCCTGCTCCGGCCGGTTCCCTTGCCGCGTGAGGGGCTTGCTCTCTCGCCTGCACCGTCATGGCTGTTTCCCTCACGTTCCCGCCTCCATCTTTCCTGATTGGCGAACCAGCCGCGCCATGCGCAGCCGACGTCGATATAGCGATAGCCCTTGGTCCGGCAGCCGGTGACGAAAGCCTTGGTCAAGGCTCCGGCGTCGATGCCGGGATGCGTTTCGGCGGCCCAGGCGAGATCCTGGGCGCTGGGTGTCCAGTCGTCCGGAACCGGCTTTGCGACACCGGCAGAACTCCGCTCCGCCTCACGCGGAAGAGAGATTCTTTCTTGAATCGGATGAGTCTGATTCATGTCATCGCCGTGACAGCCCCTGTCATGCCCAGGACCTGAAGAAGCGTGCCTCGGGGCCGCCTCCGCCGCGACGCCGTCTTCGGACGCTTCGGATGGGACGATCCGGTACAGGCATGACCGCAGCCCGCCGTCGCCGCGCAGGCGGCGGGTACGCTCGATCAGGCCCAGTTGTTCGAGCCTGTTCAGGACCTTGATGATCCAGGGCCGCGACCGCTTCAGCCGGGCGGCAAGGGTCGATTGGCTGGGCCAGCACAGCCCGGCCTTGTCTTGGTATGTCGAAAGGCAAGCCAGCAGCGCGAACTCGTCCACCCCGACATCGGGATTGAACAGCCATTCGGCGCGCACGACTCCCCAGCGACCTGAAATCCCTTCCGGTGACTCCATGGGTCTCTCCGTCGTTCGATGCTTCGACGACGACGGGCAAAACTCCCTCGTTGTGGGAAACTGGCATTTCCCACTTGTCGGGGAGTCCGGATTGGCGGTACGGTCAAAGCGTCAACTGTAGCCGTATGCCGGGTCCGTCCCGTCGTTTCGGTTCACGGAAGAGCTCGCCCTGGCAGGCGGGCTCTTTCCGTTTTCACAGGGCTCTGCCCTAATCCATTGTCAGCGTTCGCTAATTTCGCCTTTCGCTTCACGGCTTCCGGATAGATCGTCCGAAGGGCCGCGCCGGATGGCTGGACCTTCGTCCCCTACAGTCCAACGCCCTTCGCCATCCCGAGTCAAACGCCAGCCCTGTAGGTTTGAGAGTCGCCTATGTGGGTTTGAAGGGCGGAGCGGTAGGTTTACGGGGCGGATGTGTCGGTCTGCGGGGCGCCTCCGGTAGGTTTCAGGGGCATTTGTGTGGGTTTGCGGGGCGAGTGACTCCCTCTGCCGTCCCTCGACGCCGGCCCGCGGCCTTCCCGATTCTGCGAATCGATGGAGCGGAGGCTGCAAATCCCGTCCTGAGTCGGCGCCGACAGGCAGGACCATGTTCGGAGGCTGCGAAACCCGCGAGCCAAGGGGCGTATCCGCCCTTGGAACCTACCGACTCCGCGCGCGCCATGCCCGGCGAGTCGCTCGAAACTGCCCGGAAAGCCAGCTTGGCCCTCGATCGGGCACTTGGGCATCTCCTCGAAGGCGTCCGGTCCTGTGGGTTGGTGGGGCGGATGAGTCCGACGACCCTCAATCCCGGTTCGATCCCGGCCGATCCGGTCAACCGCCCCTGAAACCCACAGAACTGCCCGGTGGGTTTCAGGGGCGGTGGTCGGATTTGGGCTATCACCACATTGGCGTTTGGGTCATTTATGACAGGCGGATGCGGTGAAGGCGCATACTAGTGGATCAGGGAGCGGCGGCGGTGACGACGGAAGGCAAACAGCACGTTCTCCAGTTCGTTATCTTCGAGGAGGAAGATCCTCGGCACACGAAGATGGTGGCGCTCTACGATCTGGCGCCCCGGTTCGTCTTCGACACCAACGGCGACGAGGACGGCCAGAGGAAGCTGATCGAGCGGGAATTCTCCTTCGCCGGCAAGCGCTACCGCATCACGATCAAGCCGACCGTCATGAAGGACGAGGACGGCACGCTCCGCACCCGCTATCCGGGCGAGCGGGAGCAGATCGTCGAGGAAGTGATCCGCCGCCTGGCCGCCGAGAAGGGCAGGCTGAGCCTTCAGGACAGCAAGGTGCGCTTCCCGTTCTCGCTCTACGAGGTCCGGGAGGAACTGGCCCGCGTCAAGCACAGCTACAATACGTCCGAGATCAAGCAGGCCATCCTGATCCTGAACGAGTGCCCCGTCGGCATCCATGCGCTGGAGGACAGCAAGCGCCTGCTGTCCGCATCGGCTTTTCCCGTGATCGGCATGCGGACGCGGAACGACAGCGACGATGCCGAGACCTTCGTGGAATTCAACCCGATGGTGGCCGACGCGATCCGGCGTCTCGCCTTCCGCCAAGTCAGCTACGAGTTGCTGATGGAGATCCGCGACCCGATCGCCCGCTGGCTCTACAAGCGGCTCCACCAGGAGATCGCCAGCAACGGCCGCGACGTCCAGCAGATGCTCGCCACCGAGATCCGGCGCGATTCGGGCATGGCTGTCTGGAAGAAGACCCGCAGCATGCTGGCGCGCGTGCGCCGGGCGGTCGAAGTGCTTCAGGAGCGAGGACTGCTGGCGGAGGTCGAGTGCGAGGACCAGATGGTCGCCCGCCGCAAGGACGATATCCTGTTCGTGATGAAGCCCTCCGCCGAGATGATGCGGGAGGTCCAGCGCGCCAACCGTCAGGTCGAGGACGACGCGTCGGAATACGCCCGGCTGTCGGGAGACTCGGGCACCGACGAGTTCCGTCCGGTCGAGCGGGAAGACCTCAACGAGCTGCGCAACGACCGGCGGCGCCGGCGGTTCGGCGTGGTCGAGAGTACGCCCCGGATCGCCGCGGCCGCCAAGGTGGGCTGAAGGTACCCGGCCCCCGCCTGTCACGCCTCGCCCGTCACGATCCGAGCGACAGGACGCGCGTCAGCAGGACGTAATCGGACTCGAAGACCATCAGCGCCACCAGGACGAGCAGCAGCAGGGGCGGCAGCAGGACGACGTAGCGCAGCACCAGCCGTTCCCATTGCAGATGCATGAAGACGGCGACGATCAGTCCCGCCTTCAGCAGCATGAAGAGGATTATCAGGAACCAGCGCAGGTATCCCTGAACGTGGAGATAATCCACCAGATAGGAGAGCGTGCTGAGGACGAACAGTAATCCCCATACCTTCAAGTAAACCCCGATCGGATGGCTCTGATTCTCGGCGTGATCCATGGCGTGCTCTCACCACAGGTAAAAGAAGGCGAAGATGAAGACCCAGACCAGATCGACGAAATGCCAGTACAGTCCGGCGATCTCGACGATCTGATAGTTGCCCTTCCGCTCGTAGTCGCCCCGGGCGACCTTCAGCGCCACGACCGAGAGATAGATCACTCCGGCCGAGACATGAAGGCCGTGGAAGCCGGTGATCATGAAGAAGGTCGAGCCGAATTGCGCCGCACCGAACGGGTTGGCCCACGGCCGGACGCCTTCGGAGATCAGCTTGGTCCACTCGAAGGCCTGCATGCCGACGAAGGTGGCCCCCAGCGCCGCCGTCGCCAGCATGAGCGCCGCCGTCCGGGCGCGGTCGCGCCGGTATGCGTAGTTGACCGCCATCGCCATGGTGCCGCTGCTGCTGATCAGGACGAAGGTCATGATGGCGATCAGGATCAGCGGGATATGCGCACCGCCGATGGTCAGGGCGAAGACTTCGCTCGGGTTCGGCCATGCCATGGTGGTCGACATCCGGACCGACATGTAGGACGTCAGGAAACACCCGAAGACGAAGGTATCGCTGAGAAGGAAAAGCCACATCATGGCTTTTCCCCAGGGGACGTTCCTGAACGCCTTCCGGTCAGCGGAAAGGTCCGCGACGATCTCCTGCCAGCCTTCGGCCTGAGCCGAAGGGCCGGCGGTATATCCGGCAGTCCCTTGACGAGCCATGCCTCAACTCCCCGGTTCTGGCTTCCGCCGCTAATGCATCCCGTGCGGAACCGGCTGCAACACCGCATCCGCTCCACCGTTGTCCGCCAGCAGCAGGCCGAACAGCGCCAGCCAGACGACCAGCAGGAAGTGCCAGTAGAGGGCGCAAAGCTCGATTGCCGGACGGAGACCGGCGGCGCTGCCGGCGTGGCGCAGTCTGGCCGCCGCACGCCCCCAGGCGGCCAGCCCGCCGAGCAGATGCAGTCCGTGCAGGGCCGACAGCAGATAGAAGAAGGTATTGGCGGGATTGGAGGCGACGTAGTATCCGAGGCCGTCGAGCTGTCTCCAGGCCACCAGCTGTCCGGCAAGGAAGAGTGCCGCGAACAGCCCTCCGGCGTACAATCCGGCCATGGCGCCGGCGGGACGGTTCCGCCGCACGCCGATCCAGGCGCCCTGGAAGGCGGCGCTGCTCAGCACCAGGGCCAGCGTGTTCAGCCAGAGGATCGGCGGCTCGTCCAGCGGCACCCAGTCGCCGAACCCCATGCGCATGACATAGGCGGTGCCCAGCAGAACGAACAGCACCGAGATCACGATCAGAAAGAAGATGAGGCCCAGCCTCCCCGTCGGTATCCGCAACCTGCCGGATGGCGGGAACTCTCCGCCGCCGCTTTCCAGCCAGGGCTTGGCGGCCAGCGCTCCGAAGATGGTCATCTCAGGAGGCCCCCCTGTTCCGGCGGCGCTTCGGGAGTCCGGCCGTCGTCGGTCGGGCGCGGATGGTTCTGCGGCAGGAAATCCTGTTCGGCTCCGGGGACGCTGTAGTCGTAGGCCCAGCGGTAGACCACGGGTTGCCTCGGTCCCCAGTTGCCGTGCCCAGGCGGCGTTTCCGGCGTCTGCCATTCCAGCGTCGTCGCGTTCCAGGGATTGGAGCCGGCGGGCCTGCCGCGGAAACTGCTCCATGCCATGTTGAACAGGAAGACCAGTTGGGCGGCTCCGACGATCAGGGCCGCGACCGTGATGAAGGCGTTCAGCTCGCGCGCCGAGTCCGGGATGAAGCCGATCCCCTCGAAGTCGTGGTAGCGCCGGGGAATGCCGACGAAACCCAGGTAGTGCATCGGGAAGAAGATCGCGTAAGTGCCCAGGAAGGTGACCCAGAAGTGGAACTTGCCCAAGGCGTCGTTCAGCATGCGCCCGGTCACCTTGGGGAACCAGTGGTAGATCGCGCCGAAGATGACCAGGACAGGGGCCACGCCCATGACCATGTGGAAATGCGCCACCACGAAATACGTATCCGAGAGCGGCACGTCCACGACCACGTTGCCGAGGAAGAGCCCCGACATGCCGCCCGATACGAAGGTCAGGATGAAGGCCAGCGAGAACAGCATCGGGACCGTGAAGTGGATGTCGGCCCGCCACAGCGTCAAGACCCAGTTGTAGACCTTGAGAGCGGTCGGGACGGCGATGATCAGCGTCGTGGTCGCGAAGAAGAAGCCGAAATACGGGTTCATGCCGCTGACATACATGTGGTGCGCCCAGACCACGAAGCTGAGGACGCCGATCGCCAGCAGCGCCCAGACCATCATCCGGTAGCCGAAGATGTTCTTGCGGGCATGCGTGCTGATCAGGTCGGAGACGATGCCGAAGCCCGGCAGGGCCACGATGTAGACTTCCGGATGCCCGAAGAACCAGAACAGGTGCTGGAACAGCAGCGGACTGCCGCCGCCATAGCTCAGCCGCTCGCCCAGGGACGTGATGGTCGGCATGAAGAAGCTGGTCAGCAGCACCCGGTCCAGAAGCATCATCAGGCCGCTGACGAACAGCGCCGGAAAGGCCAGCAGACCCAGGATCGTCGCGACGAAGATGCCCCAGACCGTCAGCGGCAGCCGCATCATGGTCATTCCGCGCGTGCGCGCCTGGAGGATGGTGGTCACATAGTTCAGGCCGCCCATCGTGAAGGCCACGACGAAGATGATCAGGGAAACCAGCATCAGGATGATGCCCCAGTCGCGGCCGGCCGTTCCCGGCAGGATCGCCTGCGGAGGGTAGAGCGTCCACCCCGCCCCCGTCGGACCGCCGGGCACGAAGAAACTGGCGACCAGCACGACGACCGCCAGCAGGTAGACCCAGTAGCTCAGCATGTTGACATAGGGAAACACCATGTCCCGGGCGCCGATCATCAGCGGGATCAGGTAATTGCCGAAACCGCCCAGGAAAAGCGCCGTGAGCAGGTAGACCACCATGATCATCCCATGCATGGTGACGAACTGGAGGTATCGTTCCGGGTCGATGAAGGGCAGGCTGCCGGGAAAGCCGATCTGCATCCGCATCAGCCATGACAGCACCAGGGCGATCAGCCCGACCGCCATCGCTGTCATGGAATACTGGATCGCGATGACCTTGTGATCCTGGCTCCAGATGTATTTCGTTATGAAGCTGCGCGGCTCGTCATGGCCGCCGCCCAGATCTTCGTCATGGTCGGTATCGTCATATGTTCCGGTCGGGATCGCGGCTTGAGCCATGTCGCCCTTCCTCCGCTTTCGTTTCCTGATTCCATCGGTCCACCGATGATTCTATCGGTCCATCGAGCCTTCTTGCCGGGTCGCCCTGGCGGCCTCCGCCAGCGCGGTGCCCCGTACCGCCTGGGCGAAGGTCGGATATTCGTCCAGCCAGGGCTGATGCGCGTCCGGTTCCACGATGACGACGGTGCCGCGCATCGCCGAGTGGCCGACGCCGCAAAGTTCGGCGCAGAGGATCTCGAAGGTCCCGGTCACGGTCGGGGTGAACCAGAAATAGGTCACCATGCCGGGGACGAGGTCCATCTTGGCCCGGAACTGCGGGACGTAGAAGTCGTGCAGCACGTCCACGGAGCGGAGCAGCAGCTTGACCGGCTTGCCGACCGGCAGCCGGACCTCGCCGCCTTCCACCAGGACGTCGTCGCCGCCATGGGGATCGTCGGGATTGAGCCCGAAGGGATTGTCGGCGTCGATCCGCATCGGATCCACCGCGCCAAGGACGCCGTCGGCGCCGGGGAAGCGGAATGCCCAGCCCCATTGCTGGCCCATCACCTCGACCGTGGCAGCATCGGGCGGAACGGTGACGTAGTCTTTCCAGACGACCAGGCCGGGGGCCAGCATGGCCGCGATCCCGATCGACGTCAGGCCTGTCAGCCACAGTTCGAGCTTGCCGCTTTCCGGTTCGTAGCCTGCGCGTATCCCTTCCCGGTGCCGGAACCGGAACAGGGAGTAGGCCATGAAAAGGACCAGGGCGCAGAAAACGGCCCCGGTGATCATGAAGGTAATGATCAGGGTCGTGTCGATCGTCCCCCAGTTGGATGCCAGCGGCGTAAACCACCACGGACTGACCAGACTGAAGATGACGGACCCGAAGACAAGTAAGGCAAATACGATAGCCACAGTCATAGCCCGTCGCCCCGCTTCTTCTTTTTCGAAAAGACGGATTTAGGCGTCGGCCCGGTGGGCCTCTTGGACTCTGCGATCTTCAGTTTCCATAATAACGGATTTTACTCGCTCTTGCAAGGATCAGGAAAGCTGCCGTTGCCCAATAGTGCCTTGCATCTTCGAACCCTTGGTTTAATCTGCAACTGATGGTTTTGGGAAGCCATCCTTCAACTGCGCCGAACAATCGGGGCGGGCAACGACAAGACCATGGGGAAACGCATCATGAAGGACATCAGCAGGCGCTCGGTCATCCTGGGCGCCGCGGCGATCACGGCCGGATGTGCGGCGCAGGGAACGTCGGGTCTGGTCGCGCCGGCAGCTTCCCGGAGCGCGGCCGGCGGTACCGGTACCGGGATCGGGATGGCAGGCGTCGATCAGGTTCTCCGTCAGGCCATCGGCCCCGGCAAGGTGGCCGGTCTGGTCGCGACCGTCGGCACCGACAAGGAAACGCTCTTTGAGGCGGCCTACGGCAAGCGCAGCCTGGACGAGGAAGTCGACATGTCGGCGGACTCGGTCTTCTGGATCGCCTCGATGACCAAGGCGGTGACTTGTACCGCGGCGATGCAGATGGTGGAGCAGGGCAGGCTGACGCTGGACGATCCGATCGGCGGGGTGCTTCCCGAACTGGGATCGCCCCGAGTGCTGACCGGCTTCGACAGGGCAGGCCGGCCGAAATACCGCGCCGCCCGCCGGCCCATCACGCTGCGCCATCTCCTGACCCACACGGCGGGCTTCTGCTACCCGATCTGGAATGCCCAGCTTGACCGCTACATGAAGGCGACCGGCCATCCGTCCACCGCCACCGGCCTCAAGCGGTCGCTGGAACTGCCGCTCATGTTCGATCCTGGAGACCGCTGGGAATACGGCATCAACATCGACTGGGCCGGACTGGCGGTCGAGCGGGTCAGCGGGCGGAAGCTCGGCGCCTATTTCGACGAATACATCTTCTCGCCGCTGGGAATGACCAGCACGGGCTTCAAGCTGACCCCGTCGCAGCGGGCGAGGCTGGTGAAGGTCCATGCCCGCCAGCCCGACGGCTCCCTGAAGCCGATCGATTTCGAGATCAAGCAGGATCCCGAGTTCGAGGCGGGCGGCGGCGGTCTCTACTCGACCGCCGGCGACTATCTCAAGTTCTGCCGGATGTTCCTGAACGGCGGCCGGTCCGCAGCCGGCCAGCCCGTGCTGCGACCGGAAACCGTCGCCATCATGGGCACGAACCAGATGGGCGACCTGAACGTCAGGCCGTTGCCGACGCATGCCCCGGATCTTTCCGCCGACGCCGAGTTCTTTCCCGGCATCGTCAAGAAGTGGAGCACGGCCTTCATGCTAAACACCGAGCAGGCGCCGACGGGACGGAGCGCCGGCAGCATGGCCTGGGCCGGACTCGCCAACACGTTCTTCTGGATCGATCCGGCGCGCAAGGTCACCGGCGTCATCCTGATGCAGATACTGCCTTTCGTGGAGCCCCAGGCGCTCGACACCTTCACCAAGTTCGAGGCCCAGACCTACCGGGAGATCTGATACCGGGAGATCTGATACCGGGACTGCCGCGCGATCGGTTGGTAGCATATGGAACGGCTTTGCTGCCGGGACCGGCCGCGGCAGCGCCTCGATCTTTCAGGCGCTTCCCACGCAAACAGACCTTCAAGCAGCGCCTGCAACGTCGAAGAGGAATTGGGTGGGAGAGATCCTCTCGGCGGAAACTCCGGCGAGGAGAATGCTTTGTTCGGCGCCTTGCCCGTCGAGCCATCGAATTTCCGCGCCATCCCTGGTTTGGTGGAGGCTGTCGAGCACGGCGGCGGTATCCTTCAAGGTGCCGTGCCCGAAACGGATGAAATCGACTGATTTGAAGTTCCTGACGATGTCATGGCCGGTTCCCGGACCGGAGAAGACCAACGTATCGCTCGCGTTGCCGCCGCTCGCATCGATCCTGTCGTTGCCCT
>NZ_JCACHA010000588.1:0-18620 GCF_059503625.1 Skermanella sp. | reverse complement strand
GCCGACCATATCATCGCCGGCGACGGCGACGACATGCTGTTCGGCAATGCTGGCGACGACATCCTGCGCGGCGGCACCGGCAACGACACGCTGACCGGCGGCGGCGGCGCCGATACCTTCGTGTTCCGGGGCGGCGGCGGCCAGGACGTCGTCATGGACTTCAACAAGGGCGAGGACATCCTGCTCGTCTCCCGCAACATCAACGGCCTCCAGGTCACCAGCGCCGACGATCTGGCAAGCCGCGTCGTCGATTCCGGCGGCCATGCCGTGATCGACCTCGGCAACGGCGACACCATCACGCTGATGAACGTCTCCGCCGCGGATATCCAGCAGAACCCGCAGGCCTTCTTCGCCATCGGCTGACGAAGAGCGACAGCGACGGAAAATGAAAAGGGGGCGCCGGCTGAAGCTGGCGCCCCCCTTCCCATTTGCCGTGGCCGCCGCCTCAGCAGCAGCGGTTCATGCCGCCGCCCTTGACGCCGTAGCGGGTGTCCTGCCGGTCGCGGAAGAACTCCTCGTAGGTCATCACCGGCTCGTCCGGATGGTTGGCGAGCCGATGGGCGACATAGGTGTCGTAGCAGGGAACTCCGACCATCAGCCGGCCGGTCTGCTTCAGCCGGCTGAAGATCGCCTTGAACTCATGCAGGGCGGCCTCATGCATGCCGCGCTCCCCCAGAGGCCAGGCGGGTGGCCTGCCGGACGCCTTCGTCGCCGCCCACTTCGCGGGTGGTGACGTTGGGGTTGGCAAGCGCCTTGCGGACGGCGAGGACGCCGTAGACCACCATCGACAGCACCACGGCGATGAACAGCCCGCACAGAACGGCATCGACGTAGTCGTTGAAGATGATCCGGTTCATCTCCTCCACCGTCTTGGCCGGGGCCAGGATGGTGCCGGCGGCCAGCGCGTCGCTGAACTTGCCGGCATGGGACAGGAAGCCGATGGCGGGGTTGGGGTGGAACAGCTTTTGCCAGCCGGCGGTCAGGGTGCAGATCAGCAGCCACGCCGTCGGCAGGATCGTTACCCAGGCGTAACGCTGCCGCTTCATCTTGAACAGGACGACGGTGCAGAGGATCAGTGCTATCGCCGCCAGCATCTGGTTGGAGATGCCGAACAGCGGCCACAGCGTATTGATGCCGCCCAGCGGATCGACGACGCCCTGGTACAGGAAGTAGCCCCAGGCGGTGACCGCCAGGGCGGTCGCGACCACGTTCGCCATCCACGAGTCGGTCCGTTTCATGACCGGAACGAAGGTGCCGAGCAGGTCCTGGATCATGAACCGGCAGACGCGGGTGCCGGCATCGACCGTGGTCAGGATGAACAGGGCCTCGAACAGGATGGCGAAGTGGTACCAGAACGCCATCATCGCCTTGCCGCCGATGACGCCGGACAGGATATGCGCCATGCCGACGGCCAGGGTCGGAGCGCCGCCGGCGCGCGACAGGATCGAGCCCTCGCCGACATCCGCCGCCGTCTGGGTCAGCATGTCGGGCGTGATCACGAAGCCCCAGGAACTGATGACCTGCGCCGCCTGATCCGGCGTGGTACCGATCAGGCTGGCCGGGCTGTTCATGGCGAAGTACAGCCCCGGCTCCAGCACGCAGGCGGCGATCAGCGCCATGATGGCGACGAAGCTTTCCATCAGCATGGAGCCGTAGCCGATCAGCCGGGCCTGGTCCTCGTTCTCGACCATCTTGGGCGTGGTGCCGGATGCTATCAGCGAGTGGAAGCCGGACACGGCGCCGCAGGCGATGGTAATGAACAGGAAGGGGAACAGCGACCCGGAGAACACCGGCCCGGTGCCGTCGACGAAGCGGCTGACCGCCGGCATCTGAAGGTCCGGCATCACGAACAGGATGCCGAGCGCCAGCCCCAGGATCGTGCCGATCTTGAGGAAGGTGGAGAGATAGTCGCGCGGCGCCAGCAGCAGCCAGACCGGCAGCACCGATGCGACGAACCCGTAGCCGATGATGGTCAGCGCCAGCGTCTCGCCGCTGAAGGTGAACATCGCGGCCGCCGTCGGGTTCTCGCTGACGATCTGTCCGAAATAGATGGCGGCGATCAGGGCCGCGAAACCGATCACCGACATCTCGCCGATCCGGCCGGGCCGCAGGTAGCGGGTATAGACGCCCATCAGCATCGCGATGGGGATCGTCGCGAAGACGGTGAAGCTGCCCCAGGGGCTGTGCGCCAGCGCCTTGACGACGACAAGGGCCAGGACCGCCAGCAGGATGATCATGATCAGCAGCACGCCGAACATGGCGATCACGCCGGCCACCTGCCCCATCTCGCTCCGGATCATGTCGCCCAGCGACCGGCCGTCGCGCCGCATGGAAATGAACAGGACGATGAAGTCCTGCACGGCGCCGGCGAACACCACGCCGACCAGAATCCAGAGCGTGCCCGGCAGATAGCCCAGCTGCGCCGCCAGCACCGGCCCCACCAGCGGCCCGGCGCCCGCGATGGCCGCGAAGTGGTGGCCGAACAGCACGTATCTGTTGGTCGGGACGTAGTCCAGGCCATCGTTGTACCGGACCGCCGGCGTCGCCCGCCGGGGATCGAGCTGGAGAACGGTCCGGGCGATGAACAGGCTGTAGAACCGGTATGCCAGAAGCGCCACGCAAACGGCGGCCACGACGATCCACAGGGCGTTGATCGTCTCCCCCCTGTTAAGCGCGATCCAGCCGAATGCGAACGTCAGCGCCAGCGTGACGGCGATCCAGCCGAGCGTCTGAATGGACCTTGTCATTCACAGAGTGCCTTTCATGGCGATGCGAAAGCATCCGCCGTTCAGCCGGTTCGAAACGGCATGGGACGACGGAAGGAAAGGCCGCAATATCCGCCAATCGGGGACGTGGAACAACTATACGGTTGGGACAGTCTTAACGATTGTTTCTTGTCCGAAATGAGCAGGAGGCGGGGTGTTTTGTTGCGGTGCAGCATGGGTGTTTTGGTTGTGGGAAGCTGGTAACGTGGCTTCGTCACAGGGAGTCCCTGATCTCAGCCCAGCTTGTTATGTCCGGCAGGAAGCCGTACATTATCCAGGCAGCAGGAGCGACTGACATGGCCAGGCAGGCATCGACGGAAAAGAGGTCGTCACCGACGCGCAAGGAGCGTCTGGAGGCGCGAATTTCCACTGAACAGAAGGATTTGTTCGTTCGAGCCGCCGAACTTCAAGGCCGCACGCTGACCGATTTCGTGATCGCCAGCGTCCATGAAGCCGCCGTCCGGACGATCGGGGACATGCAGTCCATCCAGCTTACCGCGCAGGAAAGCCGCGCCTTCGCCGAAGCCGTGCTCAACCCCAGGGAGCCGACCGACCGTTTGCGGTCCGCCGCGCGCCGGTATATCGAAACCCTTGGGAACTGACGCAATCCCTTGCGTATCGACGCCCTGAACGACGGCCATGACCGCACCGCATTCGAAAGCGGCGTCGAGCCTCTGGATCGCTACATCCGGACCCAGGCGAGCCAGGACATCCGCAAGCGGGTCGCGTCCTGCTTCGTCCTGACCGATGGATCAACCGCTCCGCTCGGCTACTACACGCTTGCGGCCACATCCATATCGCTGACGGACCTGCCGGCGTCGCTGAGCAAGAAACTCCCGCGCTACCCCGCCGTACCCGCAACGTTGATGGGGAGACTGGCGGTCGATTCCCAGCATCGTGGCCGACGGCTTGGTGAACTGCTCCTGCTCGACGCTTTCAGCCGGGCGCTGCGGGCGGAGATCGCGACCTACGCTTTCGTCGTCGATGCCAAGGACGAGGCCGCAGCCGGTTTTTACCGCGCCTACGATTTTCAGCCGCTCACCGCCGGAGGTCGGCGCATGTTCACTCCCATGGCGGAGATCGCAAAGCTGTTTGCGTGACGTGCTTTCACATATGTACTGCCATGACACTAGGGACGTGGATGCCGCCACGGGCGCGAAGCGCTTGCCTCAAGCCGCCGGGCGCAGCGCATCCAGCCCGAATTCGCCGGTGTCCAGGAAGGTTTCGATCAGACCGACATAAGGAGCTATGTCGATGTCGTTCTGCTTCAGCCAGTCGGGGTTGTAGTAGGTGGAGGTATAGCGGTCGCCGCTGTCGCAGATCAGCGAGACCAGCGAGCCTTCCTCGCCGGCCTTCATCATGTTGGCGGCGATCCAGCACAGGCCGAAGAAGTTGGTGCCGCTGGAGCCTCCGACGCGGCGGAACAGGCGGTCGGACAGGACATGCATCGCGGCGATCGACGCGGCGTCGGGGACCTTGATCATGTGGTCGACGACGCCGGGGATGAAGGACGGCTCGACACGCGGGCGGCCGATGCCCTCGATGCGCGAGGGATGGGCACAGGTGGCGCCGGGGTTGCCGGTGGTATAGGCCTCGTAGAAGGCGGAGTGCTCGACATCCACGACGCACAGGCGGGTGTCGAAGTCGCGGTAGCGGATATAGCGCCCGATGGTCGCGGAGGTGCCGCCGGTGCCGGCGCTCATGACGACCCAGCGGGGAACGGGATGGGCTTCTCCCCGCATCTGGTCGAAGATGCTTTCGGCGATGTTGTTGTTGCCGCGCCAGTCGGTCGCCCGTTCGGCGAAGGTGAACTGGTCGAGGTAGTAGCCGCCGGTCTCGGCGGCAAGGCGGGCGGCGACTTCGTAGACTTCACGCGGGCTTTCCACGAAATGGCATCTGCCGCCGAAACGCTCGATCGCCTCGATCTTCTGCCGGCTGGTGGAATTCGGCATCACGGCGATGAAGGGAAGGTCGAGGAGATGCGCGAAATAGGACTCGCTGACGGCGGTGGAGCCGGACGATGCCTCGACCAGCGTCGTGCCTTGCCGGATCCGGCCGTTGCAGATGCCGTAGAGGAAGAGCGAGCGGGCGAGGCGGTGCTTGAGGCTTCCCGTGGGGTGGGTCGATTCGTCCTTCAGGTAGATCGAGATGCCCTTCAACCCGCGAAACACCGGGTTGACGAGATGCGTGTCGGCGGATCGCCGGCCGTCGCCCTGGAGGATGCCGATGGCACGCTTGACCCAGGTATGGTCGGAGCAGGCTTGAAGACCGGTGAGCGGCGGGCATGGAAGTCCGGTATTCGGCGAGGTCATGGCACGGGTCCGGTTTGGCGAAGGCGTGGGGTGGTCGGGCTGAGTGTTGGCATGACGGATTGTTTTGGGATAGTGGAATCAGGATTTTTCGATGTTTTTCAACCATGAATAAGTAAACAGTCTATTTAATAAAGTTTTATTTTATTTTGTTCTTAGCTGCGGGACGGTATGCCGTTGTGGCGTGCCGAAACTCCGGAGGCATCGATGCGTTTCATTCTCGTGGCTGCGGCCGCTCTCTTCGCGGTATCGGCGACACCCGCTTTTGCCGAAGGCAAGCAGGACTTCGACCTGGTCAACAAGACCGGCTACACGATCGACAAGGTCTTCGTTTCCCCGTCGAACAGCGATGACTGGGAAGAGGACGTGCTCGGCCGCGACGTCCTGGATGATGGCGAGAAGGTCCACATCACGTTCCATCGCGCCGCCAAGAGCTGCAAGTGGGACCTGAAGGTCGTCTACTCGGACGCCGAGCAGGCGGAGTGGGACGAGTTCGACCTGTGCGAAGTCTCCAAGATCACGATCCGCTACAACAGGAAATCCGGCGAAACCTCGGCCGTTACCGAGTGACATGACCGGCGGTTGACCGGAAGTACCGCCCCTGCCGGCTTCGGCTGGCAGGGAACTGGGGGTTTTTGGGGGGATCGTCCCTGCCGATCGAATTATCAAGGCTCGACATAGGTTGCGGATCTTGAAAAGATCGGTTTCGATAAGTGGATCATATACCCGTTTGTGCCAAGGGCACTGGAAGCCGCCGCATGAAAGCCGACAGTATGAAAACCAAGAGCATGAACATCAAGAAGCTCGATCTCTCCATAGAGTGGGATGCGGCCAAGCTACGCAATTTGATGACGAATGCGAAGCGGCTGGGGAGAGAGGACATCTACTTCGATGCGGTTCGCCAGATCGCCCGCATCGAGGGGATGAACATCGACGATCCGCTGGAAGCCGATTTCGCCATCACGATGAGGGCGCTGGAAGAAGCGCTTACGGCAGAGAGCGGTCAGACCAAGCGCCTCAGCCGGACCAAGCAGAAGCTCAAAAGAGCTGGGGTAAAGCAGACGCTTGCCGATCTGGCGGCCTCCCCCACTCCGTCCCTGGGATTCATGAAGCTCGTGGAATTCAAGATGGCCGATATGTCGGCCGAAGCGCTGATCCTGAAATACGAAGCGGAGTTCGACGCGGAAACCGTCGGTGCCGCGCGCAAGCGTCTTGCGGAGCATGGGGTGGAACCGGCCGCCTGATGCCGCGGATCATGACGCCGGCCGGCGAAGCAGGAGCTTGTTGACGCCGTTCAAGGCGGCGTAGAGGTCCTGGAACTGCGCCTGGAAGGCTTGCGGGCTCAGGCTGCCGACGGTCGCGGCCAGGGACACGAACAGCAGGCCGATGCTCGTCCGTCCGTCGATCCGGGCAAGGATGGGGCCGGCAAGTCGCGGCAGCGCCAGATTGACAGGCATGCCGCCGAGATCGGCGCGGAGGCCGGCACCGGGCTTCAGGCCGTGCGCGATGGCGGGACCGTCGAGGTCGCGCAGGACGGGGATGGCGTCGGGAGAATCTGGTCTGGCGACGGCGCCGGCGGCGTCCTCGGGACGGGTCAGGTAGAAGACATGCTTCGTCATGCTGCCGGAAAGCTGCTCGGCCAGGGCGGCGCGCCGAAGCATGTCCAGGCCGTCGAGGCGGCGGGACAGGCGCGGGTCGGCGATGTAGCGCGCGGGATCGTAGCGGGCCGGCTCGATGAAGGCGGTGATGGCGAGGGTGCAGGCGGCGGCAAGCCCTGCCAGTTCCGGGACGGTATAGGAGCGGTCGCGGCTATGGAGCAGCAGGTCGTAGAGGCCGGCGTCGGATTCCTGATGGTCGTTGATGAAGGGGTTGCGCTTCAGCCAGTTGGTCGGCGGCAGCGTCTTCAGCAGGCGCTTCGCCAGATCGACGCGCTCGGCGTCGGGCAAGCCGCCGGTCAGGGTGCGGAGCGCGTCCTGCAAGGGATAGACGCCCGTGCGGCCGAAGGTGCCGTAGACCATCAGGCCGATGCCGCCGCCGGGCGCCAGCACGGAAACAAGGGACTTCAGGCCTGCGGCCGGGTCTTCCAGGTGGTGGAGGACGCCGCAGCAGTCGATGTAGTCGAAGGGACCGAAGCCGTCCAGTTCCAGCAGGGAACCGCGATGGAAGGCGATATTGGTCAGCTTGCGGACTTCGGCGCGGCGCTCGGCGATGGCGCGCGACGCGTCGGACAGGTCGACATAGGTGATTTGGGCGGGAATGCCGGCATCGGCGCAGTGCTGCGCCAGCATGATCGTGCCGTCGCCCGTGCCGCCTCCGGCGAACAGGACGCGGAGCGGCCTGGAAAAGTCCAGGCGCCCGCCGAACACGTAGTGGTTGACCTCGTCCAGATGGCCGGGGGAGCCGGCGATCAGGCGGCTGTTCTCGTCGCGCGGGTCGCGGGCGGGATAGGGATAGGCCTCGTACTGGGCGCGCAGCAGGTCGGACGGCATCGGCGTCAGTCCTGGTCCTGCGCGTCCATCGTCAGGACGACCTTGCCGGTGGAGCGGCGCTCGATCAGCAGCTTCATCGCCTTGGCATAATCGGCGAGCGGGATGCGGTTGGAAATATGAGGCTGGATGCGGCCTTCCTCGAACCAGCGGAACAGGGTGGCGAAGCTCTCGGCGATGGTGTGCGGCTGGTTCTGGCGGTAGGCGCCCCAGTGGACGCCTATCGTGGCGATGTTCTTGACCAGCAGGATATTGGCCGGGATCTGCGGGATGCGGCCTTCGGCGAAGCCGATGATCAGGATGCGGCCGCCCCAGGCGATGCAGCGCAGGCTGGCGTCGAAGGTGTCTCCGCCGACCGGATCGTAGATCACGTCGGCCCCGGCGCCGCCGGTCAGCTCCTTGACGCGGGTCCGGATGTCCTCGGTCTTGTAGTCGATCAGGTGGTCGGCGCCCCGGCTGGCCGCGATTTCCAGCTTTTCGGCGGAACTTGCGGTGGCGATGACGGTCGCGCCCATCGCCTTGCCGACCTCGACGGCGGTCAATCCCACGCCGCCGGCGGCGCCGTGGACGACCAGCGTTTCACCGGGGCGGAGGCATGCCCGCTCCCACAGGGCTATGTGCGAGGTGCCGTAGACGATGGGGAAGCCGGCCGCCGTCTCGAACTCCATGCCGTCGGGGATGCGGAACACGTCGGACGCGCGGGCCACGGCCTGTTCGGCGTAGCCGCCGTGGTCGAGCAGCGCCATCACCCGGTCGCCGGGCCCGACGTTATCGACGTCGGGGGCGGCTTCGATCACCGTGCCGGCCGCTTCCAGTCCGGGGGAGAACGGGAACTCCGGCCTGACCTGATACTTGCCCTGGATCATCAGCGTGTCGGCGAAGTTGATCCCGGCGGCGCGGACCGCGATCCGGACCTGTCCGGGAGCCAGCGGCTTAGGGTCCGCCACCTGTTCGAACGACAGGCTCTCCGGCCCGCCCCATTCCCGGCACACCACGGCGCGCATCGGCATTCCTCCCGGTATTCGTCTTCGGACTTCGTATAGCCCAGGCAGGGTTATTCGGGCCAGCCGCTTGCTGGGCGGATCTCGCCGACGGACAGGCCGACGCGGTTGGTGATCGCGGGGTGGGTCAGGTCGGCCAACTCGTCCCGGCGGGACTCCGCCATCACCTTGCACTGACGCAGCAGGGCCGCCATCGCGATGCCGGCGGCGCGGCTGGCGCCGTCCTCGATCTTCAGCGCGATGCCGAGGCCGAGTTCCGGCAGGACGGCGCACATGACGCCCTCGGCGCCGATCTTGATGAGCGCCTGCCCGTCGATCGCTTCCATCATGCGGGTGTCGAAGGTGCCGCGCCCGCCGATCAGGTAGGGGTGCTTGCCCCAGGCCTGCCGGATGCGGGCGATCGCCTCCGCCCTGCGGTCGGGCAGATCCTGCGGGTCGGCCAGACGGGCCATGGCGAGGGCGAGCGAACCCAGCGGAATCGCGATGGTCGGGATGCCGCAGCCGTCGACGCCCCACGGGGCGCTGCTCAGATCCTGGGCTGTCATCTGCTCCAGCACACCCAGGATGCGCTGCTGGACCGGGTGGTCGAAGCGGATGTAGCCGGCTGTCGGCTCGCCCTTGTGGCGGGCGGTCGCCAGCATGCCGGTGTGCTTGCCGGAGCAGTTGTTGTGAACGGTGCCGGGCGCTTCGCCGGCGCGGATCAGGGCGTGGGCTGTCGCCTCGTCGTAGGGGAGGTGCGTGCCGCATTCCAGGTCGGCGGGAGTGCAGCCGATCCGCTCGAGCCAGGCGGAGACCAGCGTGGTGTGGCGGGACTCGCCGTTGTGGGAGGAGCAGGCGAGCGCCAGTTCCTCGTCGGTGACGCCGAACGCGTCGGCGGCGCCGGATTCGACCAGCGGGATCGCCTGGAGCGACTTGATCGCGGAGCGGGCGAAGACCGGCTTTTCGAAATCGCCCCAATGGGCGACGACATGGCCGTCGGCATCGACGATGGCCGCTATGCCGCGGTGGCGCGACTCGACCATGCCGCCGCGCGTGACTTCGACCAGGACGGGCGTTTCGGCGGCGCCCAGTTCGGCATGGCCTTCGGCTGGCGCGTCATGGTCGTGGCCGTGCTGATGGCCGTGCTGGTGGTCATGACCGCAGCAGGAGTGGCCGTGATGGTCGTGGTCGGTCATTGGGCCGTCACTGTCTAAGCCGTTTCAGAATGTCTCATGCGCGCCACCTTGCCCCGGCGGGCGCTCCGGTGCAAGGTGCCGCTCATGCGTGGATATTTTGCAATCGGGGTAGAGGGCGTCAGCAAAGCGTTCAACGTGGGCAACCTTGTCAGGTCGTCCCATGCGTTCGGCGCCAGCTTCGCCTTCACCATCGACGCCCGGCTGGACAAACGCCAGCTTCGCGTCTCTGACACATCGGATGCCTCGAGCCATCTGCCGGTCTACCACTATCCCGACGTCGCGAGCCTGGAGCTGCCGCAGGGCTGCGCCCTGGTCGGCGTCGAGCTGCTGGACGAGTCCATAGAGTTGCCCAGCTTCCGGCATCCGCTGAGGGCCGCCTACGTGCTGGGGCCGGAGCGCGGCAGCCTGTCGCCGGCGCTGGTGGAACGCTGCGACTTCGTCGTCAAGATCCCGACCCGCTTCTGCATCAATGTCGGCGTGGCCGGAGCGCTGGTCATGTACGACCGCATGATCAGCCTGGGGCGGTTCGCCGAGCGTCCGGTGCGGGCGGGCGGGCCGGTCGAGGGACGGAAGGAACATGTCCACGGCGAGCAGCTTTACCGGACGCCGAAATCGTAGCGAGCCAGAACGTTCGTTTGCTACTGAATACCATAGCAACTCACGCGATACTTTTTCCAAAGACATACTCGGAAATGCGTAGCCAAGATGTAATACTTTCGATATGGTCGCGGTCACATACCCCCGCACCGCCCCTTTTCCGGAAAGGTACGGTGCCGGGCGCTGCACTCGGGATCACAGGAAGACGCGACATGCCACCGAGCTTCTCCGGCAAGACGACACTGGTCAGCGGCAACGTGACGATCGCCGGACGTCGAACCAGCATGCGGCTGGAGCCGGAGATGTGGGCCGCGCTGAAGGCCATCTGCGCCCGTGAGCGCCTGTCGATCCATGCGGTGTGCACCCTGATCGACGAGAGGCGGGGAGAAGGAGGCCTGACCTCGGCGGTCCGGACCTTCATGGTGAAATATTATGAGGGCGCCGCGACCGAGGAAGGCCATGAGCGCGCCGGGCACGGCAACGGTGCCCCTTTCGGCTGGGGAGGCGTGGCAGGCAGGGCGACGATCCACCAGGACGAGCCGGCGGAGACGCCTGAACTCGAGACGGAAGAAGCCTGAGTAAATCCGCGACGGCCCCTGATTCCGTACGCGCGGCAATCCGGACATCCGTTCCCTGTTGCGCCGGAGGCTTGTGCTTTGCGATAAAGGCGGCTTGCAAAAGGGGTACGTACATACTCCTTAACCTGCCTTTCGACACCAGGGAACCGGCATGACGCTCGGTCTGCATGACTACGAACGGCGTCGGCGGCGTCGGTTTTGGGGAAGTACGGTCAAGTTCCTCCTTATCTTGGGCGTACTGCTCGCGATCGGCCTGTTCGCGTACCAGATGGGCGTGGAACAGGTGAAGGGCCGCGAGACGGGACTGCTGGCGGAGAATGCCCAGCTCGGTCAGGCCAATGCCGAACTCAGCCGTTCGGTGGCGGGCCTGCGCGCCGCTGCCCAGAACGCGGAGACGAAGGTGTCGGAGCTGGAGGCCCGGCTGGCGCGGGAACTGCCGACCGGCGATCTGGCCCGGCTGACCGAACTGGCGCGGGAGCGGCTGGCCGCAGGAGTCGAGGCGAAACGTCTGGTCTTCGTGCTCAGCCAGATCAAGACGCCCCGCGCCTGCGAGAAGCCGGAGAACAAGCGGTTCATCCTGCCGACTCCGGTCTACAAGGGGCCGAACTCCACCGTCGGCTTCGCCAACGGCGCGATCACGGTCAGCGGCGAAGGAACGCCGGCCCGGAGCCCGACCGGCAACGTCGAAGGCTGGTTCGATCCCAAGGGGCTTGTCACGATCCGATTCACCGAGGCCGGCGGACGCCAGACCGAGGCCAAGGGTACCTTGCCGCTGTATCATACCGTCGTGTCCGCCGGGATCGAGCACCAGTTCACCGTCACGGCGGGCGCCCGGTCCTTCGTGGAAGTGACGGACGAGCGCTGCCCCTTCCCCTGACGGGCTTTCCCGAACTGGTTTTCCCTGGCAGGTTTTCGTTAACGGATATACCGGGTTAAGCGGGCCTTAAGGGCTGCCGGCGTACCAGTTGCAGGCTGGTGCGCACACGGAGGCGGCGTTGATAAAGATCCTGGTCCTGGTGCTGGTCGCGCTGATCTTCGGCGGCGGCGGATTCGGCGCGGGCTGGTTCCTGTTCGCCAACCAGGGCGAGCACCACGAGGAAAAGGTCGAGGAGCCGCCCCCTCCCCCGCCGCCGGGACCGCCGGTCTTCGTCAATATCGGACCGCTGACCGTGCCCGTGCTGGGCGCCGAGCGGATCGACCAGTTCGTCACCCTGATGGTGGCGCTGGAACTGACCGACATGGCCACGGCGGAGGCGGTCCGTGCCCAGGCCCCCCGCCTGACCGACGCTTTCCTGACCACGATCTACGGCGCCATCGCATCCGGCAAGGTGATGAGCGGCGGCGTGCTGGACGTGGCGCAGGTGAAGTCGAAGTTGCGCGATGCAGCATCCAAGGTGCTGGGTAAGGACATGGTCCGCGACGCGCTGATCCAGGTCGTCAACCAGCGTCCGATGTAGCGCTTTCTTCCGGACAATTTCTCGAGTCGCTTCACTTAGATTAGTAAGCATTTCGACCCTGAAGACATCGGATGGCGGAGTTCCGCCTGTTTAACGTGATCTTCCGATGCCCCTGGAGCAGCGCAGTTGCTTTGTCCGCGTCCCTCCTGCATGCTTTCCGCAACAACTAATTGCCCGCAACTCCTTTGAAACATTGGGATGATTGCGCGGGATAAAAGTTCTTTGACGGGAATCTGGGGGGATCGATGTCAGTTGCCTTCGTCTTCGTCATCCTGTGCGGCCTAGCCGCGCTTGCCTACGGCGTCTACGCCGGACGGCAGGTGCTCGCCGCCAGTGCCGGGTCCGCCCGGATGCAGGAAATTTCGGGCGCCATCCAGGAAGGCGCACAGGCCTATCTCAACCGCCAGTACACGACCATCGCCCTGGTCGGCATCGTGCTGTGCGCCATCCTCGGCTACATCCTGGGGATGCACGTGGCGATCGGTTTCGTGATCGGCTCCGTCCTGTCCGGGATCGCCGGCTATATCGGGATGAACGTGTCCGTCCGCGCCAATGTCCGCACGGCGGAAGCGGCGCGTGGCGGCATGGCGCCGGCGCTGGACATCGCCTTCAAGTCGGGCGCCATCACCGGCATGCTGGTGGTCGGCCTGGGCATCCTGGGCGTCACGATCTATTACGGCGTGCTGCTGATGTCGGGGGTTCCGATCCGCGGCATCCTGGAAGCGCTGGTGGCGCTCAGCTTCGGGGCTTCGCTGATCTCCATCTTCGCGCGGCTGGGCGGCGGCATCTTCACCAAGGGCGCCGATGTCGGAGCCGACCTTGTCGGCAAGGTCGAGGCGGGCATTCCGGAGGACGATCCCAGGAACCCCGCGGTCATTGCGGACAATGTCGGCGACAATGTCGGCGACTGCGCCGGCATGGCCGCCGACCTCTTCGAAACCTACGCAGTCACCATCGTCGCCACCATGTTGCTGGCGGCGATTTTCTTTGTGGGCGATACCCAGGCCCGGCTGATGATCTATCCGCTGGTGATCGGCGCGGTCTGCATCATCGGCTCGGTTGCCGGCACCTTCTTCGTCAAGCTGGGGCCGTCCAACAACATCATGGGCGCGCTCTACAAGGGGCTTGCGGTCACGGCGGCGATCTCCGCCGTGCTGATCTTCCTGGCGACCGCGATCCTGCTGGGCTTCAACACGCCGCTGGAGCGCGTCGAGGGCGGCGCCGTCACCGGCTTCAAGCTGTTCGGCTGCGCGCTGGTCGGCCTTGGCGTCACCGGGCTGCTGGTCTGGATCACGGAATACTACACCTCCACCTCGTTCCGGCCGGTCCGTAGCATCGCCAAGTCGTCGGAGACGGGCCACGGGACCAACGTGATCCAGGGGCTGGCGATCTCGATGGAGGCGACGGCCCTGCCGGCTCTGGTGATCTGCGCCGGCATCATCATCGCGCACACGCTGGCCGGCCTGTTCGGCATCGCCATCGCGGCGACGACGATGCTGGCGCTGGCCGGCATGGTCGTGGCGCTCGACGCCTACGGCCCGGTGACCGACAACGCCGGCGGCATCGCGGAGATGGCCGACCTGCCCAAGGAAACCCGCGTCGTCACGGACGCGCTGGACGCCGTCGGCAATACGACCAAGGCCGTCACCAAGGGCTACGCCATCGGCTCCGCCGGTCTGGCGGCGCTGGTGCTGTTCGCGGCCTATATCGAGGACCTGAAGCACTACTTCCCCAACGTGGATGTGACGTTCAACCTTCAGGACCCTTATGTCGTGGTGGGATTGCTGATCGGCGGACTGCTGCCCTACCTGTTCGGCGCCATGGGCATGACCGCCGTCGGCCGGGCGGCGGGATCGGTCGTGGTCGAGGTCCGGCGCCAGTTCCGCGAGATCAAGGGCATCATGGAGGGGACGGCCAAGCCCGACTACGGCAAGGCGGTCGATATGCTGACCCGCGCGGCCATCCGCGAGATGATCCTGCCGTCGCTGCTGCCGGTCGCGGCCCCGATCGTGCTGTACTTCGTCATCAACCTGATCGCGGGGCAGGCGGCGGCCTTCACGGCGCTGGGCGCCATGCTGCTGGGAACCATCGTCACCGGCATCTTCGTCGCGATCTCGATGACGTCGGGTGGCGGCGCCTGGGACAACGCCAAGAAGTATATCGAGGAAGGCAACTACGGCGGCAAGGGATCGGACGCCCACAAGGCGGCCGTGACCGGCGACACGGTCGGCGATCCGTACAAGGACACCGCCGGCCCGGCGGTCAACCCGATGATCAAGATCACGAACATCGTGGCGATCCTGCTGCTGGCCATCCTGGCGAAGCTGGCGGAATAACGGCGAGGGACGTGAAAAAACCCCGGAACCGCGAGGTTCCGGGGTTTTTTCGTTGGGTGAGCCGCCGAGGGTGAACAGCCGGCCGGCGATCTACCGCCGGGGCACGCCCGGCTGGCGGAAGCCGCCGTTGCCGCCGGAGAAGCGCCCGACATTGCCGAGCATCTGTTCGATGAAGTTCAGGTCGCGGCCGGCGGTCGGGGTCGTGCGTTCGACCAGTTCGACTTCCTTGCCGGCGCTCTGGTCCAACTGATGGACATCGGCGACGTTCCCGGCCTCGTCGAACTTGACGACGACGACCTTGCGCTCGACCGTATCGGGACGGAAGAACGCCGTTTTCTCCGTCCGGGCGCCGATGTAATACCAGGTGTTGGGATCGAAGGTGCCCATCGTGGACGGCGTTCCCAGCACCGCCGCGACATCGTCGCGGGTGCTGACGCCCGGCTGGATCTGCTGGAGGCGATCCTTGTCGGCCAGATTGCCCCGCGTGTCCACCGAGGGCGAGCAGGCAGCCAGTGCAAGGCCCATGAAGCCGGCAGCGAAGACGTGACGAAGTGTTGGTCTGACCATGATTGCCCGGTATTGTCCATCTGCCGCCGCCCCGGCATTATCCGGCGCCGTCTTCCCGACCTCCCGGCTCTTGTCCGGGACCGGGCGGATTGACGGAGACCTGATTGACGTCGACCTGGGCGGCACCCATTTCGGGTAGGACAATTGCACCCGTCGCGCCGTCCTGTCAACTTTCCGGAATCGCTTCCGGCCCAATTCGGGATCGTCCAGGGGTCATCCCGGGACCACTTCAGGACCATGGAGATCGAGCTTTGCTGAACCGCCTGTTCCAGCGCAATCGCCACGAGGCTCAGGCTCTGGACCTGTACGAAGCCATCGTGGCCCAGGCGCGCCGTCCCGAATTCTATGCGGACCTGGACGTACCCGACACGATCGACGGGCGGTTCGAAATGATCGCGATGCACGCTTTTCTGGTGATGCACCGGCTGAAAACGCGCGGGACGGAGGCCGAGGCCGTGTCCCAGCAGTTGTTCGACACCCTGATCGCCGACATGGACCGGAGCCTGCGCGAGATCGGGATCGGCGATCTGAGCGTGCCGAAGCACATCAAGAAGATGGCCAAGGGGCTTTACGGGCGTATCGTGTCGTACGAGAAGGGGCTGAACGATCCTAACGACGCCGTCATGCATGCGGCACTTGACCGCAACCTTTACGGCACCGTGATGGAAGTACCCGAGCGCTGTTTCGAAGCCGTAACGGCCTATATGCGGCGCGAAGTCGAATCGCTGGCCGCCCAGCCGCTCGACCGGCTGGTCGCCGGGCATGTGCAATTCGGCCCGCCGCCTGCTATAGACCCCCTGCCGTAGGGTGACGCCCCGCCTTTCCGGCATCGGGGCAGATCGGGACAGCGAAGTTTCAGGAACAGGGAGACGTCCATGACCGACCACGAGATCGCACCGGAATTCTCCCGGCCCATCCTTGCCGACAAGGTCGGGACCGACGAGACGGTGCAGACGATCAAGGCGAAGCCGGAGGAGTGCGCCAGGCTGGCCCAGCGCCTCGACCTGCAATCGCTGGAAAACTTCAGCGCCGTCATTCACCTGCGCCGCATCCGCGGCGGCAAGATGATCCGCGTTTCCGGCAGGCTGGAGGCCGACGTCGTCCAGACCTGCGTCGTGACGCTGGACCCCGTGCCGGCCCATGTCGCGGACGAGTTCGAGACGATCTTCGCACCGGCCCACCTGATCCCGGCGACCGCGCCGGAAGTCGAGATCGACGCCGAGGCGGAGGACCCGCCGGAGCCGCTGATCGACAACAGGATCGACCTGGGCGAGCTTGCGACCCAGCACCTGTCACTGGCGCTGGACCCCTATCCGCGCCGCCCCGGCATCGGTTTCGAAGACCATATCGAGGATGACGAGGAGGCCCCGGCCGAACGGCCCAATCCCTTCCTCGCCCTTGCCAAGCTCAAGCGGCCTGATTAAATTCGCGCTTCACTCTTGCCCCGATGGGGCGTTTTCTGTAATGAAGCGGTTCGCATGAGGCGGCTCCTTCGGGCCGCCTTTTATAATAGAGAGTCCTGACGATGGCTGTTCCTAAAAAGAAAACCTCGAAGTCGCGGCGCGACATGCGGCGTTCTCACCATGCCCTGACCGCCTCATCCTTTGCCGAATGCCCGAACTGCGGCGAACTGAAGCGCCCGCACCATGTCTGCGGTTCGTGCGGCCAGTACGACGGCCGTGAGGTGGTTGAAACCGTTACCGCGTGACCGATCCGCAGGATTCCAGGTCATTGGGTGACGGTTCATCAGGTGGCGGTTCATCAGGTGATGGGCCACCGGCAAACATGCCGGTTGGCGGCAAGGCGGCAGGCGGCCTACGGAGTTCGGATGCGGTGAGTGCGCGTTTGACGATCGCCCTTGATGCCATGGGCGGAGATCATGCGCCGGAAATGGTTGTCGCGGGTGCCGACATGGCTCGGTTGCGTTGCCCGGAGATCGACTATCTGTTCTTCGGCGACGAACAGCGGATAAGGCCGCTGCTCGCGAACCTGCCCGATCTTGAGCGGATCTCCACGATTCATCATACGCCGGACGCCATCAGCAACGATGCGAAGCCGGCTGTGGCTTTGCGCAGTGGACGCACTTCCAGCATGCGGCTGGCCATCGATGCGGTGGCGCAGGGCAAGGCTGCGTGTGTGGTGTCCGCCGGAAACACCGGCGCCCTGATGGCAATGGCCAAGTTCGTCCTGAAAACGCTGCCGGGCATCGACCGGCCGGCGATAGCGTCGTTTTTTCCGACGATGCGCGGCGAAAGCGTCATGCTGGACCTGGGCGCCAACATCGAGTGCGACAGCAGGAACCTCGTCGAGTTCGCCGTCATGGGATCGGTCTTCGCGAAGACCGTGCTGGGCCTGATGGAACCGACGGTCGGTCTGCTGAATATCGGCGCAGAGGAAATCAAGGGGCACGAGTCGATCAAGCAAGCGGCGGCCCAGCTCCGGATCACTCCCCTGCCCGGCAAGTTCCATGGTTTCATCGAGGGCAACGACATCCCGGCCGGCGTGGTCGACGTGATCGTCACCGACGGCTTTACCGGCAACGTCGCCCTCAAGACGGCGGAAGGCACCGCGAAGCTCTACGCCGAGCTGCTGCGCCGGACCTTCAGCTCCTCCATCCTCGCCAAGATCGGGTACCTGCTGGCCCGCAACGCCTTCACCAAGCTCCGGAAACGGATGGACCCGCGACGCTACAACGGCGCGATGTTCCTGGGGCTTCAGGGCGTCTGCGTGAAGAGCCACGGCGGAACCGATGCCGACGGCTTCGCCAACGCGGTTTGCGTAGCGGTCGACATGGTCACCCGGGGCTTCAACGAAACGATCAAGGTCGAGGTGGCGCGCATCAACAGCGCGATCGCCGCGGCATCCGCGATCGTGGAGTCCTCGTCTCCCGATTCACCCCTCCCAGACCCGAAAGCAGCGGCCGTATAAATGGTTCGACGTTCCAGGATAACAGGCTGCGGATCGTACCTGCCGCAGAACGTTGTAACCAATCAGGACCTCGCCCAGCGGGTCGATACGTCGGATGATTGGATAACGCAGCGTACCGGCATCCGGTCCCGCCATCTGGCGGCGCCGACAGAGAAGACGTCCGATCTGGCGCTGGCCGCCGCAAGGAAGGCGCTGGACCATGCCGGGATCGCGGCGGATCAGGTCGATCTGATCATCCTGGCGACCACGACTCCGGACCATACCTTCCCGGCGACCGCGACCAGGGTGCAGGCCGAGCTCGGCATCACCCACGGCGTCGCCTTCGACCTTCAGGCGGTCTGCTCCGGCTTCATCTTCGCGCTGTCGGTGGCCGACAACTTCATCCGGCTGGGCCAGGCGAAGACGGCCCTGGTGATCGGGG
>NZ_JCACHA010000587.1:0-18667 GCF_059503625.1 Skermanella sp. | reverse complement strand
TGCCTTGCCACCAAGCCGTCCCAGACCCGCTCGTGGACCGCCATTTGCTCGACCATCGCCCGCCCGATGATTCCCAGGGCGTCGGCGATCAGGATTTTTTTTGGAGGCATGGTCCGGTCTCCCACTCCAGCGTTACGGAATCATCCTCATCTCCCGCAGGCGATCGAAGAGGCGGGTGAACATCTCTTCGTCCTCCACGACATCGTGGAAGCCGAAGCGGCGGATCTTGGTCGTCTCGGAAATGCTGTCCCAGTGCTGGTGGAACTGCATGTCGCCGAACTTCCAGGAGACGATCTCATCGAACTTGTGCGGCTTTAGATCGTGCTTCCGCACGATTTCGTCCCAGACGGGACCTTTGTCCGCCATCGCATCGACCAGCCGCAAAGTCTGGAGCGGCGCCTCCTCCATTCCGAAATATTCGGCGAAGTACCGCCACATATGCTGCCAGCGGAAGAGGCCACCATTGGTGACGTTGAAGACTTGCGCCGAGCAGCGCGGCTCGGTCGCGGCCCAGACCGCCGCCCGGCCGAGCAGTTCGGCATCGACCATCTGCTGAAGCGCACTAAAGCAGCCGGGATTGCCGGGGAAACGCAGCGGCAAGCCGAGTTCCTTGGAAATCGTGGCATAGACCGCGATTGCCGAGACAAGGTTCATCGGCGTGTTTACGGCGATGCCGCAGATCGTGCGCGGCCGCAGCGCCGACCAGCTCCACGACTTGCCCTTGCTGCGCTCGGCAAGGAAATCCTGCTGGTCGTAATAGAAGTTGGGTGGCATGTGGCGCGGGTCGGTTTCCCGCGCCGGCGTCTTGTAGGGACCGAGATGGGTGCCGTACGCCTTGGTGCCCTGCATCAGGTTGACGTGTTCCAATCCTGGCGCCACCCGCTCGATGACCTCGACGGTGTTGCGCAGCATCGCGAGGTTGGGCGCCACCTCCTCCGCCGGGTTCGGCCGCTCCATATAGGCGGCGAAGAAGATATGCGTGACGCCGGTCAGGTCGCTCAGCTTGGCTTCCGCATCGGTCCTGTCCGCCAGATCGACCGAGATGTGGTGCGCGGCACCCGGTTCTTCCGGTCGGCGACGCGAAAGTGTCGTTATCTTCCAGTCGGGAGATTGGGAAAGGGCCGCGACGATGCCGCGGCCAGCAACTCCCAGTCCTCCAACCACGAGCGCATGGTTGGTCATGATGCCCTCCGTTCGAGTACCCTACGGTCAAAGGCCGCGCAGCTGGTTGGCAAGGCGGTCCGGGACTTCGAGTTCGAAACCGAGGATTGCGGCGGACAGCGCCTTGCCGTAGTTGTCGAGGCAGAGGCTGCGCGAGACGCCGCCCCCCAAGGCGCCCTGGGCCACGAAGTTGAGCGCCCACAGGTGGTCCACCGCGTAGCGGTCCACCGGACCTTTGATGGCGCCGCCGTAATAGGCCTTGAACCGCTCGGCGGTCAGCTGCTCCTTGAGCAGCGGATAAAGGTCCTCGCTATAGGCGATGGCCATGATGTTGGAGGTGTTGCCCTTGTCTCCTGATCGGACATGGGCGACATGCTGCAATTGGACACGCATGGCGGTCAGCTCTCGTAGATGGCTATGCTGGACTGGACCTTCTCGCGCGGCACCAACGACGACCAGACGCCGATGATCTCGCGGGTCCGGTCCTGGTGAGGCACGCGCTTGCCGGTCATGGCTATGCCGGAAACGGCCATGCCATCGACCTCTCGTCCGACCTTGACCGCTTCCGCACGGGTCTTCGTGCGGGCGGCGACGCGGACGGCGATCTCGTAGGGTTCCGGCAGGTCCTTCGGCGTCGCGTCGCCATGGATCGCGTTGAGGCCGAGGAAGTCGATGCGGACCTCCTCCGCGTTGAGACCGACGATCTTGAAGCGCTCCTCCAGGATCTGCTTGGCGAGCTTGGCCCGCCGCAGGGCGCCCGGCCCGGCGTAGAAGAACATGTCTTCGCCGATGAAGCCTTCCATGCAGCCGATCGAGACCTTCAGCGTCGGTGTGCGCGGCTTGCCGCCGATCCCCGTCACTCGGACCCGGTCGGGGCCGATTTCTTCCAGTTGGGTGGTGGTGAAATCGACCACGACGTCGGGGGTCAGGTAATTGGCCGGGTCGTGGACCTCGTAGAACATCTGCTCCTTGACGGTCATCAGGTTGACGGCGCCGCCGGTCCCCGGAAGCTTGGTGATGACGGCGGAGCCGTCCTCCTCGACCTCGATGATCGGGAAGCCCAGGTTCCACGGCTCGGGCATGTCCTTGAAGCCCGGATCGGGAAAATAGCCGCCGGTCACCTGCGACCCGCATTCCATCAGGTGGCCCAGGCCGATGCCCCGGCCGAGCCTGACATGGTCGTGCGGGTCCCAGCCGAACTCATGCATCATCGGCGCCATGAACAGCGACGGGTCGGCGACGCGGCCGGTGATGACGATCTGGGCGCCCTGGCGCAGGGCCTCGACGATCGGTTCGGCTCCGAGATAGGCTTCGGCCGAGACGAGGCTGTCCTTAAGCGTCGAGGTCGGCTTGCCGTTCTCCAGGATCGTGTCCGTCAGGTCGAGCACGCGGTCGGTGATGACGCTGCCGGAAACGGCGGCGACCTTGACGCCATGGGAACCCAGTTCACGGAGCCAATGGGTGACACGCTGTGCCGCCCCATCCGGATTGATCCAGCCCTGGTTGCTGATGATCTTGGTGCCGCGCTTGATGCATCCGGGAAGGACCGCCTGCATGCGGTCGTCCAGATAGGTGTCGTAGCCGGGAAAATCTGGATCGCGCCGCGCCCGGACCTGGGCTGCCGAAACGGTCGCCTCCGCCATCGTCTCGAAGCAGAGATAATCCAGGTCGCCGTGCTCGGCGTTAAGCCTTGCGGGTTCGACCCTGTCGCCCCACCAGGCCGAGCCGGAACCGATCCGGAGCCTCTTCATGGCATGTCTCCCATGTTGTCCGCCTCTTCTGGGCTGTCGTTGCCCGCCACCGCCAAGCTACCGCGTCATCCGAACCCAGTAGTTCCATAAGATGGAACATATGCCTTCTCAGAAAACCGGGTGACTAAGCTGTACAGGCACGGGAAGCCAATGTTGTACACGGAAAATTTTAAAATCAAGGTTCTTTCACGCCAGACAATTGTTCCATTCATCGGAATCGTAACTTGACAGTAAGGGCGAGTGGGGGTGAGAGTTACGGCCAGAGAAGATAAAAAAAGCATCCGGGAGGAAACATGAAAGAGCGAATGCTTCGCGTGGGAGTCCTGCGTGCTCTAGTAGCGGCTGGCGCACTCGCCGCATCGGGCCTCATCTCGCAGACGGCACTGGCGGAAGAGCCGATCAAGATCGGCTGGCTGTCGTCGCTCACCGGCCCGCTCTCATCCGCGGCGGTGGCCGAAAACCAGGGCGTGCAGTACGCGGTCGAGGAGATCAACAAGGCAGGCGGCATCAACGGCCGGCAGATCGAGCTTCTGACGCGCGACACCGCCGGCGATCCTACCAAAGCCGTCAACTTCGCCCAGCAGCTGCTGTTCCGCGACAAGGTCAACTTCATCATCGGTCCGGTCAATTCGGGCGAGTCCCTGGCGACCGGACCAATCGCCGCGAAGGCCGGCGTCCCGAACATCGTCATCGGCAGCATTGATGAACTTACCGATTCGAAGAAGTTCCCGCTGGCATTCCGTGCGATCAACACGAATACCCAGTGGATCAAGTCGGCCAACGACTACGCGCTCGACGTCCTCAAGCGCAAGAAGGTGGCGGTGATCGGCGACACCAGCGGCTACGGCACCTCCAGCGCCAAGACCGCCGCCGAACTGCTGAAGAAAGCCGGGGTGGAACCGGTCTACTCGGCACTGGTCGACCCCAACAAGACCGATCTGAGCGACGAGATCAACAAGGCGCGTGCGGCGGGTGCCGATGTGCTGATGCCGTGGTCGGCCGCCACCGGGTTGCTGGGGCGACTGCTCAACACGCGCGGCGACATGCAGTGGGACGTGCCGGTCGTCGGCCACCCCGCCCTGATGGCGCTGCCGATCAAGGAACTGCTAAACAAGCCGGAATATTGGGACGGCGTTTATGCGGCCGGCTATGTCAGCACGACCTACGGCACGGACGGCAAGCTGCCGGAGCGGACGCAGGCGCTGATGGAGGCGATGCGATCCAAGCTGGGCGGTGAAATCAACTTCACCTTCTGGTGGGTGGCGCTCGGCTACGACACGGTCAAGGTGATCGAGCATGCAGTGAAGAAGGCGGGGTCGACCGATCCGAAGGCCTTCCAGGCGGCGATGGAGAGCACGACTGGACTGGACGGCGTCTATGCGACCTATAGTTGGGGTCCCGACCAGCGCAACGGCTTCCCGGATTCAGGCATGGTCGTGAACCGTGCCAATACTTTCAAAGATGGCAGTTTCGAGCTGGCTCCGCAGTAATCGCACTCTTTGAAACTCCCGTCCGGGAAGATATCATGCTTCTTGTCATCGTTTCCGGCCTTGCGGTCGGCGCGCTCTATGCCGCCACCGCCCTCGTCTACAACGTCATGTTCTCCACGTCGAAGGTGCTGAGTGTCACGACCGGCCATCTCTGCATGCTGGGCGGGGTGTTCGGAGCGTGGCTGGTGTCGGACCTCGGCGTCCCTTCGGTGCTTGGCCTGGCGGGTGCGGCGCTGGTCGGCGGCGCCTTCGGCTTCCTGACGGAAATCGTGGCGATCCGGCGCGTCCTTTCCCGCCCGGTCGAGCATCTGTGGCTGCTGACCACGCTCGCCATGGCGACGATGGTCCAGCAGGCGGTCGGACTGTGGTGGGGCACCGAGCCCCGCCCCTTCCCGCGTCTGATACCGCAGGATTTCTCGGCCGGAGTGATGGACCAGAAGTACTGGCTGCCGATCGTCACCGTCATCGTCATGGTGGTCGGGTTGGAGTTCTTCTATCGACGCACGATGTACGGCAAGGTCTTCGTCGCCATGTCGGAAGACGTCTTCGCGGCGCAGGCGCGGGGCATCGCCACCAGCCGCGTCAGGAGCCTTTCCTATGTCATCGCCGGAGCGCTCGGGGCGGTGGCGGGCTTCGCCGCCGGACAGCTGACCTTCGCCTTCTTCGCGGTCGGCCACGGCCTGACCCTGTACGGCTTCATAGCGCTCGCCGCCGGTGGGCTGGGCAGCAATGTCGGTGCGCTGGTCGGCGGCCTGGCGCTCGGCCTGTTCAGCACCTTCGCCACGTATTTCTTCGGCGGCGAATATCAGCAGACCATCGCGGTCGGCCTGCTGATCGTCGTCCTGCTGCTCAAGCCCGAAGGCATCTTCGGCCAGCGACAGGTGCGCGCGGTATGACGAACACCCGCTCTTCGGCCGGCTCCGCCGGCCTTCTCGCCGGCGGCGTGGCGCTCGCCACCCTGCCCTTCTGGGTCGGCGACTTCTATCAGCTGCATCTGGCGCAGCTCATCGGGGTCTACTGGATACTGATCGTCGGCCTCAACCTGGTGGTCGGCTTCACCGGGCAGCTTTCGATCGGCCATGTCGGGCTGCTCGCCATCGGCGCCTATACCTTCGCTTTCCTGGCCGGAACGCATGAACTGAACCCCTTGTTCGCCATCGCGGTAGCGGGAGTCATCGGCGGGTTGTGCGGCCTGCTGCTCGGCCTGCCCTCGCTCCGGCTTCCCGGATTCTACTTCGCCATGACGACCATGGCCTTTTCGCTGATCGTGACCGAACTGACGCTGGCGCAGGACGAGATCACTGGTGGCGGCATCGGTCTTGCCGTACCGGGAGTGAGCGCGCCGTTCGACACCCCGGACGGCCTGTACTGGCTGATCCTGATCGTCGGCGGGCTTATCACGTGGCTGACCTGGAACGTGTCGCGCTGCATGTGGGGGCGGTCGCTGATCGCGATCCGCGACAGCGAGATCACCGCCATGGCGGTCGGCATCTCGCTGTTCCGCGCCAAGCTGATCGTCTTCGTCTTCAGCGGCGTTACCGCCGGCGTCGCCGGCGCGCTGTTCGCCTCCCTGCAAAGCTACATCACGCCCGATACCTTCGTGTTCGAGCTGGGGCTGTTCTTCTTCGTCTGCATCATCATCGGCGGGCGCGGCAGCATCCTGGGGCCGTTCATCGGGACCATCATCCTGACGGCGCTGCCGGAACTGGTGGCGCCGCTGGCGAAGCTGGGCAACTTCTTCTACGGGCTGACGCTGCTGGCCGTCGTGCTGCTGATCCCCGAAGGGCTGCAACGGCTGTTCGAGGTCCTGGCCGAGAAGCTGCGGCCCCGGCGGATCGAGAGCCACGTCGTAACGCCCGACCTGACGCGGCTGGCCGCTGCAATCCGGGAGGGGCAAAGCTCGTGACAGCCTTGCACGTGACCGACGTCACCAAATCGTTCGGCGGCCTGACCGCCCTGGATCAGGTCTCGCTGGAATTGCTCCCCGGCGAGGTCCACGGCCTGATCGGTCCCAACGGCAGCGGCAAGACGACGCTGCTCAACCTTCTTTCCGGCTACTACGATCCGACCAGGGGCGAGATCCGACTGGACGGCGAGGACCTGTCCCGGACGCGCGTGCAGCACAGGGCACGGCTCGGCATCGCGCGCACGTTCCAGAAGCCCCGGCTGCTCGGGACGATGACCGTGCTCGACAACGCGATGCTGGGCGCCTGGCGCGATGTCGGATCGAACTTCCTCGGCACCGCCCTGTCGCTCGGGCGCACCAGACGGGAGGAGCGGGAGTTCGCCCGGCGCGCCGGCGAGTTGCTGATGGGCGTCGGGCTCGGCCATGCCGTCCACCGCCGCGCCGATCTGCTCGAACACGCGGAACAGCGTTTCCTGGAGATCGCCCGCGCGCTTGCGATGCGACCGAAGTTCATCATGCTCGACGAACCGGCGGGGGGCCTGACCGCGCTGGAGACCGAGCATCTCGGCAAGATCATCCAGGTCATGCGGGATGCCGGGCTGGGCGTCCTGCTGGTCGAGCACCACACGGATTTCGTCTTCCGCATCTGTGACCGGGTCACCACGCTGGACCTCGGCAAGGTCATCAAGCGGGGAACGCCCGACGAGGTCCGAAAGGACCCCGAGGTCATCCGCGTGTATCTCGGAGCCTGACGCCATGCATGACATGATCCCGACCCGACCGGCCCAAACCCTGCTGAAGGTCACCGACCTTCATGTCGCCTACGGCAAGGCGGAAGTCGTGCATGGCGCTTCGTTCGTCGTCCCGGCCGGCAGGCTGGTCGTGCTGCTCGGCCGCAACGGCGCCGGCAAAAGCACCATGCTCCACGCCATCTCCAGCCTGATATCGAAGAAGGGCGGCAAGATCGAGTTCGACGGCCAGGACATCACGGCGAGCGGCCCGATCGAGATCGTCCGCGCCGGGGTCGTCCAGGTTCTCCAGGGCCACCGGGTCTTCCACAGCCTCACCGTGGAAGACAACCTGCTGATCGGTACCTTCGCCCGGAACCCGCGCGGAGACCGATCGAAGCTGGAGCGGGTCTACGCCCTGTTTCCGGAGCTGAAGGAAAAGCGCCATCAGGCGGCAAGCCGGCTGAGCGGCGGGCAGCAGCAGATCCTTGCGGTCGGCCAGGGCATCGTCGGAGATCCCCGGCTGCTCATCCTGGACGAACCCTCGCTCGGGCTGGCCCCGATCATCATCAACCGCATCCTGGATGTCGCTACGGAACTCTGCCGCGAGGGCATGGCGGTCCTGCTGGTCGAGCAACTGGTCGAGAAGGCCCTTCAGCACGCCCATCACTGCTACCTGGTAGAGACCGGCCGTATCGCCTGGGACGGCACGCCGGAAGAACTGCGCGGCGGCGACATGCTGCACCGCGTCTATCTGGGCGGCGGCTGAAGCCGAAGAATTCACGGGAGGAATAACGAAATGACGACATCACAACGCTGGAAGAACCGGCCCGAGGGTTCCAACTGGGGCGATTTCGGTCCCGACGATCAAATCGGCCGCCTCAATCTCCTGACGCCCGAGAAGGTCCGGCAGGGCGTCGCGGAGGTCCGCGAGGGGCTGGCCTTCTGCCTGAGCCTGCCGCTCGACTATCCCGGCGGCAACATCCTCAACCCGCGCCGCCATCCGCCGGCGCTGCGGCCGACGGTGCGCAACGGCCGGCCGAACATGAACTACCGGCTCGGCGACGACGATCCCGATGTGACCGACGTGATCTGCGACGATCTCGTCATCCTGCACACCCAGTATTCGACCCAGTGGGACAGTCTGGCCCATGTCGGCCAGCTTTTCGACGCCGACGGCGACGGCAAAGCGGAAGCACTCTACTACAACGGCTTCCGCCCGGACGAGCATGTCAGGGGGCCGAGCGATCCGAAGGATGCCGGCGGCACCGGCATCGCGGAGGCGCGCAGCACGTCGGAGGCGCAGGCGCTCGGGATCGAGAAGATGGCGGAAACCTGCGTCCAGGGGCGCGGCGTCCTGATCGACCTGCATGCGCGCGTCGGCCGCGAGCGGGTAGCGGTCGGCTACGATCTGCTGATGTCCATCATGGAAGCCGACGGCGTCGAAGTCGAAAGCGGCGACATGGTCTGCCTGCACACCGGCTTCGGGAAGCTTCTGCTGGAAATGGGCAGGAAACCGGACCCAGCGAGCATGACCAACGCCTGTGCGGTGCTGAACGGCCGGGACGGCCGCCTGCTGAACTGGATCACCGACAGCGGACTGGCGGCGCTGATCGCCGACAACTACGCCGTCGAAGGGCATCCGGCGGTGAACCATTCCGGCTGCTGCGCGTCGCTGCCGCTGCACGAGCACTGCCTGTTCAAGCTGGGCATCCATCTGGGCGAGTTGTGGCTGTTGACGCCCCTGGCGGACTGGCTACGGTCGCGGAAACGCCATCGTTTCCTTCTAACGGCGCCGCCTCTGCGGCTGCCGGGTGCCGTCGGATCGCCCGCGACACCGGTGGCGACAGTCTGATGGGAAGATCATGCCGATTACATCGTCGCCGCTCAATGCCATCCAGAAAGCGTGCGGCATCCTTCGCGCGCTGTCGGCCAAGGCCCCCTTGCGCCTCAGCGAGATCACCGCTGCGGCGGGGCTGAACAAGGTGACGACGCTCCGCATTCTCGACACGCTGGTCCAGGAAGGCTTCGTCCGCCGTCTCGACGACGAAGCCTCCTATGTGCTCGGGCCGGAAATCCAGGCGATGATTGCACCACTCCAGCAACCCTCGGATATCCGGGAGATGGCGCGGCCCAGTCTGGTGCGGCTCGCCACCCTGTCGGAAGACACGGTCCTGCTGTCGGTCCGCAGCGGCAATGAAGCGGTCTGTATAGACCGCGAGGTCGGCAGCTTTCCGATCCGGGCGAACTACCTGGATTTCGGAAGCCGGCGTCCGCTGGGCGTCGGCGCCGGCTCGCTGGCGCTGCTCGCTTGGGCCCAGGACCGGGAAATTGACGCGATCCTGGAGGCCCTTGCGCCCCAGTTGAAGTCCTATCCGAGACTGACGCCGGAAATCATCAAGGCCGAGGTCGCGACGGCGCGCGAACAGGGCTACACGCTGCTCTGCGACAAGGTCGTGGACGGAATGGCCGCGATCGGAATTCCAGTCTTCCAGGGTTCCAACCGTGTCCCGATGGCAGCCATCAGCATCGCGGCGCTCAGCGACCGCATCAGGACACGGGTCCCGGAACTGCTCGACGGACTGCGGCGTGAAGCCGAATTCATCGCCCGCGCGTTCGACCTGCCCGCAACCCGCGCACCATCTAGACCATCCCAGCGGAGGAAAGCCAAGTGAGCTGGATAACCGGCGTCGGCCTGACACCCTATGGCCGGCTCGAAGGACGCTCCACCGTCGACCTGATGAGCGAGGCCGCGACTGCGGCGCTCGCCGACGCGGGGCTGGAGCGACGCGACATCGACGGCCTGATCTGCGGCTACTCGACCACCCTGCCCCACCTGATGCTCTCGACGGTGTTCGCCGAGCATTTCGGCCTTCACCCCCACTACGCCCACGCGATACAACTCGGCGGAGCCACCGGCTGCGCCATGGGGATGCTGGCGCATCTTCTCGTCGAGAGCGGTGTCGCGAAGAACATCCTGGTCGTCGCGGGAGAGAACCGGCTGACGGGGCAGACCCGCGACGCGGCGATCCAGACCCTGGCCCAGGTCGGGCATCCTGTCTACGAGGTCCCGCTGGGACCGACGATCCCGGCCTATTACGGCCTCGTCGCGTCGCGCTACATGCACGAGCACGGCGTAACCGAGGAGGATCTGGCAGAGCTTGCGGTGCTGATGCGCCGCCATGCGCTGATGCATCCCGGCGCGCAGTTCAAGCAGGCGATCACCGTCGCCGACGTCATGGCTTCCAAGCCCATCGCGGCGCCGCTGAAGATCCTGGACTGCTGCCCGGTCTCGGACGGCGGCGCGGCGTTCGTCGTCAGCCGGGAGCGGACCGGCGACGCCGGCGTCCGGATCATCGGCGCCGGTCAGGCGCACACCCATCAGCACATCAGCGCCGCACCCAGCCTGACGCGGTTCGGCGCCGCAGAATCGGTCGAGCGCGCCCGGACGGCAGCCGGGGTCGAACTTCGCGATGTCCGCTACGCCGCGATCTACGACAGCTTCACCATCACGCTGACGATCCTTTTGGAAGAGATCGGCCTGTGCGGCCGCGGCGAGGCGGGGTCCCGCGCCAGGGACGGCTACTTCGATCATGATGGCGAATTGCCGCTCAACACCCATGGCGGTCTGCTCTCCTACGGCCATTGCGGCGTCGCGGGCGCCATGGCCCACCTTGTCGAGGCGCATCGTCAGATGACCGGCCGCGCGGGGTCCCGGCAGGCGAAGGATGCTTCGCTGACCCTGCTGCACGGCGACGGCGGTGTCCTTTCCTCCCATGCCAGCCTGTTTCTGGAGCGTGTCCGATGAACCCTGAAACCAGGAACGAAACGGCGGACTGGACGCGCGGCGGCGAGGCCGTCGTCTACCAGACCTGCGCCGATTGCGGCACGGCCTGGTATTTCCGCCGCGAATTCTGCCCGACCTGCGGCGGCGCCCATGTCGCCGACCGGCAAGCCTCCGGCCGGGGGACCGTCCATGCCGCCAGCCTCGTGACGCGGGCGCCGTCGGAAGACCTGCGTGCGCTGGCTCCGTACCTGATCGTCCTGGTCGATGCCGAGGAAGGCTTTCGCATGATGGCGCATGGCGACAAGAGCCTGAAGATCGGCGATCCGGTGACGGTCCGTTTCGTCCGCTTCGCCGACCGCCTTCTCCCCTATTTCGATCCCAGCACCTGAAGGGGCGTCATGCCTGACAGCAGTCTCAAGGCCGTCCTTGATCCGAAATCGATCGCGATCATCGGAGCGTCCGACAACCCGAACAAGATTGGCGGCCGTCCGCTCGTCTATCTGTCCCGCTTCGGCTATCGCGGGAAAGTCTATCCGATCAACCCCAAGCGTACCGAGACGCTTGGTTACAAGACCTATCCGGCGCTGAAGGATCTCCCGGAAATTCCCGAGGTCGCCATCGTCGCCGTTCCGGGCGACGCAGCTCTGGCGGCGGTCGACGAGTGCGCCGACCTCGGCGTCAAGGCGGTCGTGCTGATGAGTTCCGGCTTCGGCGAGAGCGATCCCGTCGGCGGCAAGGAGAAGGAGCGCCGGATGGTCGAGCGGGCGCGTGCCAAGGGCACGCGCATCATCGGCCCGAATTCCCAGGGTCTCGCCAATTTCGGCACCGGCGCGATCCTGAGCTTCTCGACCATGTATCTGGAGGCGGAACCGGCGGACGGCCCGATCGCGGTGCTGAGCCAGAGCGGTGCCATGGCCGTCGTGCCCTATGGCCTGCTGCGGCAGCGCGGCATCGGCGTGCGGCACTCGCACGCGACCGGCAACGACTGCGACGTCACGGTGTCGGAGCTTGCGGCGGCCGTCGTCCAGGACCCCGAGGTCAAGCTGCTGCTGCTCTACCTGGAGAGCATCCCCGATCCCGAAAACCTGGCGGAGGTGGCGCGGATCGCCCGCGAGCGCGACCTGCCGGTGATAGCGCTGAAGTCGGGACGCACCGCCGCCGGTCAGGCGGCGGCCAGTTCGCACACCGGAGCACTCGCCAACGAGGACCGCGTCGTCGACGCCTTCCTGGAGCACCATGGCATCTGGCGGGTCCGCGACACCGCCGGGCTGGTCGATGCCGCCGAGCTTTACCTGAAGGGCTGGCGGCCCAAGGGGCGGCGGCTGGTCGCCATCAGCAATTCCGGCGCCGTCTGCGTGATGTCGGCGGATGCCGCTTCCATGGCGGGGATGCCCCTGGCAAAGCTTGCCGCCGAAACCAGGGCCGAACTTGGGCGCATCCTGCCGAGCTTCGCCACGACAACCAACCCGGTCGACATTACGGCGGCACTGCTGACCAACAGCCGCCTGTTCGGCGATATCCTGCCGGTCATCGCGAAGGACCCGGCGGCCGATGCCTTCGTCATCGGCGTGCCGGTGGCGGGCGTCGGCTACGATGTCGATGCCTTCGCCCGCGATACCGCGACCTTCGCGGCCCTCACTGGCAAGCCGCTGGTCGTGGCGGCGCCGCAGCCGAATGTCATGGCGCGGTTCAAGGCAGAGGGGCTGCCGGTGTTCACCACCGAGACCCAGGCGGTCGATGCGCTGAACCAGTACATTTCGCACCTTGAACTGATGGAGCGCGCCAAGACGCACCGCGCCAACGCTCCCTTCGTCGCCAAGCCCCGGGATCGTGCCGCCTCATCCTCCAGCCCGGTCATGCTCAACGAGGCGGACAGTCTCGCCCTTGCCCAATCGCACGGGCTTCCCGTCGTGGCGCACCGGCTTTGCCGTTCTGCCGAGGAATGCGTCGAAGCGCTTCAGGCCATCGGCGGCCCCGTCGCGGTCAAGGGATGCTCGGCCGACATCGCACATAAATCGGAGCTAGGCCTTGTCCGCCTCGGCCTGGGGACGGCGGAGGAGGTGACCGACGCCTGGCAGGAGATGGAGCGGATCATCCGCGACAGCGGCAACCGTTTCGACGGCGTCATTGTCGCCGCAATGCGCAAAGGACGGCGCGAGATGATCATCGGCGCGCATCGCGACCCGGTCTTCGGCCCGGTGGTCATGGTCGGCGACGGCGGCAAATACGTCGAGGCGCTGCCCGACCTTCGGTTGCTGCTGCCGCCCTTCTCGGCGGACGAAGTCGCGGAAGCGCTGGCGCGCCTGCGGATAGCCCCGGTTCTGGGGGGAGTGCGCGGCGAGCCTCCGATGGACCTCGCGGCCTTGTCGGAAGCGGTCGCCGCCGTCGGTCGGCTGATGGTGGACCCCGCCGCCAATATCGTCAGCCTCGACCTCAATCCGGTGCTGGTCGGGAGCGCCGGCGAAGGGTGCGCCATCGTGGACGCCGTGATTTTCCGCGAAAGCGCCAACGATGTTAAGGGAGAAAAGTGACATGCTGACACGTAGGGATTTTCTGGGCGCCACCGCCGCCGGACTGGTCGTTGCCGGTACAGGCGGCGCAGCGTCGGCGCAGTCCGGGTATCCGACCAAGCCGATCCGCCTTATCGTGCCCTATCCGCCGGGCGGTTCGACCGATATCGCCGCCAGGGTCGTCGGAGAGCAGATTGCCCAGTCGCTCGGCCAGCGGTTCGTCGTCGATAACCGGCCGGGCGCCGGCGGGAACATCGGCATGCAGCTTGCCGCCACCTCCGACCCGGACGGCTACACCCTCGTCGTCGGTACCACCGCCCACGCGATCAACATGACGCTGTTCAAGGACCTGTCCTACGACACGGTAAAGGACTTCGAGCCGATCGCCTTGCTGACCGAAGTTCCCCTGATGCTGGTCGTAAACCCGTCCGTCAAGGCGCAGACGGTCGCCGACCTGATAGCGCTGGCCAAGCAGGAGCCGGGCAGCCTGGACGTCGCAAGCTCCGGCAACGGCCAGTCGACCCATCTTGCCGCCGAACTGTTCAACGCCATGGCCGGCGTCAAGATGACCCACATCCCCTACAAGGGAAGCGCTCCCGCCATCACCGATGTCGTGGCCGGTCATGTGCAGCTGATGTTCGACACCGTCATGTCGGCATTGCCCCATGTCCAGGCGGGCAAGCTGCGCGCGCTCGCCGTCACCAGCGCCAAGCGCGCTCCGGTCGTCCCGGACGTTCCGACCATCGCCGAAGCTGCCCTGCTCGGCTACGAGGCGATAGCCTGGAACGGCCTGTTCGCCCCCGTCGGCACGCCGCGCGCCATCATCGATCAACTCAATGCCGAAACCGTCAAAGCGATCCAATCGGACAAGGTGAAGGAACAGTTCGCCAGCATGGGGGCTACGGCGCGGCCGACCACGCCCGGCGAGTTCGCAAGCTATGTCCGGAATGAGGTTACCAAGTGGGCGAAGGTCGTGAACGAGTCCGGAGCCAGGATCGAGTGATCGTTTCAGAAACCGTTTGCAGACCGGCCGCCTCGCAACGGCGGGATCGAAGCCGGGATGAGGTCTTTCGTGAATCGACAGTTGACCAGATGAAAAACGAGTTCGATCTTCCCCGGCGAAACGAGGGACCCGTAGCTCGATAAGCCATATGCGGTCTAAGACTAAAATCCCCCCGCAGTGTCAGGAGGAATACTTCCTGACACTGCCACTCATCAACTTAGCGCAAAGAAAAACCCGATGGTTACTGTATGACTTTCAGGTGAACGCGCGACGAAGCTAGGAACGCTCTCTCCTTAAAGGAAAATTTTAGCTCTACAAGCTAAGATATTGATTTTGATGGTGTTTTCAACCATCTCTTTGATCGGCCCTACGGCTGGAAGATGCCGCGAAATCCTCTCCCAGGGTTTCTGAAAACATATATCTATTTTCTAGCTGTCATTCCAAGTAAAGAGTTATTAATTCATTGAAGACAAAACATCTTACGTATCAGGTGTATTTGGTTTTGGCTCTTCCTGAGTTTCGGGGTGGTGGAGGTTTGGGCGTGATGAGGTGCGCGGAGATTGGTTGAGGGGAGACCTTTCCATCGATCCCGGTGCTTCTCATGTCCTTGTCATCCCTGGTGAACCTCTCGTTGCTGATCGACGACGCGAAATGCTACGAGGTGGTGCGCCAGCATCGCTGGCCCGAGGGCGTCCGCTGCCCGCACTGTGACAGCGCCTCGGTGGCACGCCACGGGCATGACGACACGCAGCGGCATCGGCAGCGCTATCGGTGCAGGCAGTGCCAGAGCCGCTTCGATGATCTGACTGGCACTGTCTTGGCCGGACGTCACCAACCGCTTCGGTTCTGGCTGCTGTGCCTTTACTTCCTGGGGCTCAACCTGTCGAACCGGCAGATCGCCCACGAACTGGATCTGAACGAGGACGATGTCCAGGCCATGACCGAACAGTTGCGCTCTGGCCTCGTCGCCAAGATGCCGACCGTGAGGCTGGAGGGCACGGTCGAGGCTGATGAGGTTTATGTCGTCGCCGGGCACAAGGGCAATCCGGCCGCCGTCGCGAAAAAAATCGGTCTGGACGGCGCCGTCGCCTGAAAGGCGCGCCCGGTCGGGGCACGCTGGAGAAGGAGAAGCCACCGATCCTCGGCCTGATCCAGCGCGGCGGTGAGGTGGTCCTTCACATGCTGGCCAACGTTCAGCAGACAACTATCCGCCCAATCATCGAAGGTGTGGTCGCCCCGGGTTCATGCATCCACACGGACGAATATTCGACCTATGCCCGCCTGACGGCCTGGGGCTACGAGCACAGAACGGTGTGCCATGGGCGCGGCGAATACGCCCGCGACGAGGATGGCGACGGCTTCTGTGAAGTTCACGTCAATACCCTCGAAGGGTTCTGGTCGTTGCTACGCTCCTGGCTGCGCCCGCACCGCGGCATTTCCCAAGAGAAGCTGCCCGTCTACCTGGGCTTCTTTTAATTCGTCCACAATACCCGCCAGCGCGGCAAAGCCCTGCTCGGTGCCCTCGTTGCCGCCCTGGTCGCATGATCAAACCGCTACCACCCCGAAACCCAGAAAGAGCCCCCAGGATTTCGGTACGAAGTCGGTGGGCCATTGTACGCTTCGTGCGTCGCCGTCCTCGACCTTGCGAAGGTGACGCAGCGCCTTCAGCACCGGTTGGCCAGCCGGCATCGCACCCAGACCGACCACGCGCACGAAGTCCGGCAGGAAACGTCGGATGCGGCGGTGTTGCGCCAGCAACTCGTCGAAGTAGGGATCGTCCGGCGGGCGGGTGAGGCTGTCCACTTGGGCCATGGCCGTTTCCAGGGCGGCCTGGGGCACGGTCGCGAACACCGCCACCCGGAGATCGGCGTCGGTGACGGCGCCATCGAGCACCAGGCCGCAGACCTTGCTCAGGGTGAGCGCGGCGGCGTCGAGATCGCGCAGACCGCGCAATCGCGCCTCTCGGCCCTTGCGGACCGCATCGACGAACATCCGGGTGACGAGCAGGTCGAACAGATCGAGCACATCGTCCTGCGCGCTCGCCTCCAGCGCACGGATGAACGCCAGTAGGGTGGCGGCGCGACGCTCATCCGGCAGCCGGGCGACCGCTTGGGCCCTGGCGGCACCGGCGAACCGCGCCAGCGCCAGGACACGGATCTTCGGCAGTCGGTCGGTAGGCGGCAGACCGGCCGCGCACTGCCGCACCTCGTCAAGGCGCTCGATCGCGCGCACCAGTTCATTGATGCTTTGCACAGTCGGCCCCGATCGAAGCCGGTCCATCGGGCTCTGTCGTCCGCCTTCCGGTACCACCAGCAGGGCGTCGAGCCGCGCCTTCTGCTCGGGCATGATCCGGGTTGCCAGCAGGCGCCACAGGCGGCTGCTGGTGCGGGACCGCACCCGTGCGATGGTCCGTTCGAGCACGCTTGCTCCCGGCAGCAGCACCTTGTGCGCCACCAGCCAAGCCGTTGCCCGGTCGAACAGAGCGGTCGGCCGGTCCGTTCCCGTCCAGCACAGCGCATAGAGCCAGCGCAGGAGCCGCCATTGCGCGGCAGGCTCGGCGAACTCGCGATAGCCATAGACGTGCCGAATTTCCGCTGCGTGGCTCCAGCGTGCCTTTCCTTCGCGATAGCGGCCAAGGCACGCTGAATCGGCGACGCCGATCTGTCGCGCCAGGGTGGCGACAACCTCCGTCGGCACCTCGGTCGGATCGGCGAGAAAGGTGCCGAGGAACCGCACCGTGCCGAGTTGCACGGCGAAACCAAGGCGCATGTGATCCCACCGTCGGCGCCCGATCATCGCAAGATCGGCGTCATCGAGATGGAAATGGCGATCGAGCTGTTCCCTGGTGGGAACGTCGTCGAAGCGTCCGTACCGGCGCTCCTGCTCGTTCGTCAGAAAGCTGACCGGCATTCCAGGATCACCGAGTTGAGCCGGGGCCGGTCCAACCGACGCGGACCAGCGCGTCAATGAGCGTGCTGCGAGGGATGCCGAAGGTGCGACAGACCGCCGCCTTGCTGGTGCCATCGTCAAGGGCGGCAACGACCGCGTCTAGTTTTTCAGGCTCGATGGCAAGAGGCCGTCCACCATGCCGGCCTCGCCGCCGAGCCGCTGCAAGTCCCGCTTGCACTCGTTCTCGGGTCAAGGCACGCTCGTACTGGGCAAGTGCCCCGAAGATATGGAACAGAAGCTCTCCATGCGGTGTGTTCGTGTCCATGCCTTCCGTCACCGACCGGAACGCGACGCCGCCGTCGCGCAAGCTGGTCACGATGTCAAGCAGGTGGGGCAACGAGCGGCCGAGACGGTCGAGTTTCCACACGACGAGCGTGTCGCCGGGCTTCAGGAAGTCGAGGCAGCTCTTGAGGCCGGGACGGTCGTCGCGCACGCCCGATGCCTTGTCCTCGAACAGATGGCGGGCATCAACGCCGGCAGCGATCAAGGCAGGGGCAACGCATGAACCTACTTCTAGATGCAGGAGGCAAATTTAACCGCGGCCAGCGGGATCACGTGAGTGCGATTCCTACTTCAGAATTTTGACAGCCTCATGCGTTATTCCGGTCATGGTCACTCTATGGTTGGACCGGGGTCGGCGAATAGGAATCCAGAGGGCCATCACCCTCATAAGCCTGTTCCCTAGGCGACGCAGTCGCTCCGCCACAGAAGGACCAGGAATGTACGAGAGGCTATTCAACATCTGGGACAAGGTCCATACCAGTCTCTGGCTGGTTCCAACGGTGATGGTCCTTCTCGCCGTAGCGCTCAGGTGGGCAGCTTATCAGGTGGACGGAGCCTTCTCGGACGAGGAGGCGCTGCGGACGTGGTGGTTGCACAGTGGAAGTGGCGACGACGCCCGGAACCTGCTCTCAACACTCGTGGCCGCTCTGATCACGATGGCGAGCGTGATGTTCTCGATCACGATGGTGGTCCTGTCGCTGGCCGCGAACCAGTACGGCTCTCGCCTAGTGCGCACCTACATGGCCGACCCTCGCACGCAGGCGGCGCTCGGCACCTTCGTCATGACCATCGTGTACTGCCTGCTGGTCCTGCGCACGATCGAGAAGGACATGCCCTCGGCGGCAGTGCCCCATATCTCAGTCACTCTTGGTATGGCGCTGGCGTTCGTCTGCATTCTGGTGCTGTTGTTCTTTCTGCACGCTGTCGCCCGCTCAATCATCGCCGAGACCGTCATCCACCGCGTGGCCGGTGACCTCGAGAACAGCGTCCGCCGGATGCTCCCGGCCGCCGATAGCAAATCAGCCAGGCAGGCTCCGGAAAATGTCCTGCCGGATGATTTCGACATTCGTGCGGGCGTGGTCATTGCCAGTAACGAAGGC
>NZ_JCACHA010000586.1:0-18686 GCF_059503625.1 Skermanella sp. | reverse complement strand
CACACGATCGGCGGGTAACAGGTCAGCGCGGCTCTGGTTTCTCAACGGACTGTTAAGCGATCTGAAGTTATACAAAATATAGTTTCCCTTTACAGCAACGCTGAATACCTAGAAATTGGGGTTAATACTGGAGAAAATTTTCGATCAATCAGCGCCGCACACAAAGTTGGAGTTGATCCCAAGTTCTTGTTTGATGCTAAAGCTTTGTGTAGATCAGATAAAAGTGTTGAGCTTCATGAAATCACAAGCGATGATTATTTTGATCACAAATCAGTGTTTCTAAGAAATTTGATGTGATATACATAGATGGGTTGCATACATCTTTACAAACCTTGCGAGACTTTATCAACGCAACATCATTTCTTAAGAGTAATGGTGTGATAGTGATTGATGATGTGATTCCAAATTCCTATCACTCATCTCTTTCAGACCATTCAGCAAGCATCACTCTTCGCAAAGCACTAGGAGTTGCTGACAAGAGTTGGATGGGTGACGTTTACCGGGTAACATTTTTTTTACAAACATTCTTCCAACAGTACCGATTTGCAACAATTCAGGAGAATCATGGACAAACAGTAGTTTGGCATGACCGTCGGCCGGCAACTGAGATCGGGCACCGTACGATTGAGGAATTGGGGCGCCTGCCTTTCGAAGCTACGATCCAAGAGAGAACCGTTTACAATATGCAACCCTTCAACAATATCATGGAAATATTAAGCCAACATGTGAGAAAATAAATATATCTGTATCGGCTTTTTTGAAGCTATTTGACCGCTTGGCGTTCAGTGCAAGCAGCCAAATAGCTTTAATTGTTCCCGGGTGATCGTGCTAACAGCCGACTTGATGTTTAGAGGTGTGACCTTCTTATTTGATCCCCTAAGCCAACCTTTCCATCCAGTATGCCATAGTCTCTGATCGATCGGTCTTTTGCGCCAGCCTAACTCCCGGCGGTTCCTAGATCCATGCTACAACATTTTATCCTACTATGTGCTTGATAACAGAAAAAATTCCTAGTATGGTTTGCTTCTCTCAAAGCCAAATGCGCTGTCGTGCGCGCCGGGTAGAGAGATGCTGTGCACACCATTTTAAATAGAGTGAGACGAAATGGAATCCTTCCAAATCCTTGATGACGTTATGGGGAAGAGTAGCGGTGTCCTTCCCTTTTCAACTAGTAATTTTGCTCTTGTTCTATCTCCCGGTCTGGGGAAGACCATTACTGTACCACCCAATGCGCAGGTAGCCTTGTTCTCCGCCACCGGAAACCTCTGGCTGAGCGTGGGCAGCGCTCCCGCCGTCCCCGCAGCTGACATCCTGGATGGCACCGCCCCGGAACTAAATCCTGGCGGACGCACGGTCAAGCCGGGACAAACGCTGGGTCTGGTGGCGCCTGCGGCTTGCACCGTCAATCTGTCCTTCTACGGGTGCCCCCATGAGCAGCGTCTTCCACACGCCCCCTTTGCCGGACCTGTCCGGCCTAGCCCCCCGTGCCAATCCCACCTTCACCGGTACCGCCGGCTTCGCTTCCGTCACCGTCTCGGGCACCGCCTCCTTCGGCGGCGGCCTGACGGTGGACGCCTTCCCCAGTATCATCGGCTCCGGCCAAATGGACAGCGGGACGGCGCTGACCCTCTCGCCCATCAGCGCCGTGGTGCGAGTCCGGCTGACCGGCAACGCCACTCTGACGCTGCCCCCATCGCCCGCCCTGGCACCCAACGCCCGCACCATGCTGGAAGTGGAGCTGGTGCAGGACGGAACGGGCGGCCGAACGGTGACTTGGGCCGCGTCATCCGGCGACACGATCGAGTGGGACTATTCGTCGGTCGCGCCGGCGATCGCCACCGGCGCCAACAAGGAAACCCATCTGGTATTCCGCCGCCGCGCCGGGTCCGCCACCTGGTACGCCGCCAAGATCTGGCAGGGGGTCTGACATGATCCGGCGTGCCTCCGGCTTATCAGCGGGCAGATATCCGGTCCCGAACCTGGACCTGAACTATGCGGCCTCCCGCTCGCTGTCCGGCATCGAAACCTTCACCCGCGCCTCGTCGTCCTGGGCCTTCAACAGTGCCGGCGTGCTCACCCAATACGCCGCCAACACGCCGCGCTTCGACTATGACCCGGTGACTTTGGCGCCTCGCGGGCTGCTGATCGAGGAGCAGCGAACCAACCTTTTCCTGCGGAGTGCGGATTTCCTTGATGCGGCATGGAGCAAAACCCGCGTGTTGGTTTCGGCGAATGCGACCGCCGCTCCCGACGGCACCACCGCCGCCAGTAAGATCGTGGAAACCGCGGCGGCCGGCTCTCACCTGATGCGACAGGGCATCGGAACGACTACGACCGGGCAGACATTTACCACGACCCTGTTTGCCAAGGCCGCGGAACGCAGCGTGTTTACAATGCTATGCGCTGGAGCCACTCTAAACCGCAGCGCCCATTTCAATCTGTCGACGGGGACGGTGACTGCCGGCGGTACGGGACTGGCAGGGTCGCACTCCATAACCCCAGTCGGAAATGGATGGTATCGGTGCGAGCAGACATTCGTCATCGATAGCGGCGGCACTGGGGCCTATGTCGATTACCGCCTGTCCAATGTCGCTAACCCAATCTCGACCGGAACATCATACACCGGCGATGGCGTATCCAGTCTTTATCTGTGGGGCGCCCAACTCGAAGCGGCCCCCTTCGCCACCAGCTACATTCCGACCACCTCCGCGTCCGTCACGCGCGCCGCCGACGCATGCGGCATCCCGATTTCAGCATTTGGGTTCAACGCGAACGAATGGAGCATTCTGGTAGAAGCGCAGTATCTTGGTAACAATAGTACCGGCGGAGGTCAGCGCATAATCCAGATCGATGACGGCACGAACACAAATCGCGCAACGCTACTCCTGGACCATATCGCTTCGGCAGGTCGCTTCGCCGTCGTGTCATCCCCAAACAACGCCAATGTCGTAGTGGCATCCGGCCTGCCGTCAGCGGGAGAAACCTTCAGGATCTCCGGAGGTTATGCCGTGGATAACGTCGTGTGTTCTTACCGGGGGGCCTCCTCGTCCATGGACGGCACCGTCAGTCCCCTGGCTCCACTAACGACCTTGCGCCTTGGAGCCAATGCCATCGGCACGGAACGGTGGAACGGCTGCATCCGCCGCGTCGCCTACTTTCCCCGCCGCCTCGACAACGCCACCCTCGGAAGGATCACGTCATGATCGATCACCGCTGGCACGGCTCGCCCGAAGCCGTCGCGGCCGCCCTGCCCGGCCAGCCGAACATCATCGGACCGCGCACTCTCGACGGCATCGCCTATATCTGCGTAAGGGCGGACGAGCCGCTCGCCATACCCGCCGGCCTTTCGCAATTTAAAGCTGTCCATGATGACATTTGATTACATTTAGGTCCAGGTAGGGGGTGTCATCATCGCGCGCTCCGAGTATCCCGAACTATCTCTCTCCACCTTCGTACTCCGCCGAAAGTAGGGGCAAGTAATAGATCATTAATCGATTCGTATGATGCTGCCGGCTGAAGTCCTGTCACCACTTGAAGCTGTCCGGGGAGACCTTGTCGTCTCATGTTGAAGTTGCCTCCCGCCCCAGCCGGCGCGCATCAAGTGTCCTGTTCACATAGCGGCCTGCTGACGCTCATCGACGTGGTACGGCATCGCGGCGTCCATCTTTCCCTCGATCAGCTCGTGCGCGACAACTTCCTGGGCGACCACGAGGTCTCCATGGCGCAGCTGGCGAAGATCGCCAGGGCCAACGGCTTCCGTGCGGCGCCGGCCCGGATGCAGTGGGACCAGCTGGCCGGCCTGGGCAAGGCGCTGCCGGCGATCGTCCGGTTGCGCAGCGGCGGCTACATGGTGATCGCGGAGGTCCGGACATCGCCCCAGGGCGACCTCGTGATCCTCCGCGATCCGCTGGCCGCACCCGACGCCGTGCTGGTGCTGGACGAGGCACGCCTCAGGGCGGTCTGGGACGGTGCTGTCCTGCTGGTCAAGCGCCAGCACAAGGTTTCGGATGCCGGCCAGCCGTTCGGGATGCGCTGGGTCGTCGGCCAGATCCTCCGGGACAGCCACCTGATCCGCGACATCCTGCTCGGCAGTCTGTTCATCAGCGCCTTCGCGGTGGCGCCCATCATCTACTGGTCCCTGCTGTTCCGGATCGTGCTGCCCCGCAACAGCCTCGACACCCTGAACCTGCTGGTCGCCGGGTTCGTCTTCGTCGTCGTCTTCGACACCATCCTCGGCGCGATGCGCAGACACATAATCCTGCACATCGTGTCCAAGGCCGATATCCGCATGGGACACCATGTGTTCGACCGGATGCTGAGGCTGCCGATCGGTTTCTTCGAGAATACGTCGACCGGGCAAGTTACCTCCAAGCTCGGCGAGATCGGCCGGATCCGCGGTTTCCTGCTCAACAGCGTGTTCGGGACGCTTCTCGATTCGATCTGACTGATCGTCTTCACACCGGTCCTGTTCTTCGTCAGCACGCCGCTGTCGCTGCTGGTGCTGGCCGGCTGCGCCGCGATCCTGCTGGCGAACCTCGCCTTCATGCCGGAACTGAACCGGCGGCACGAAAGACTGGTCCGCGCCGAGCGCGACCAGTACTCCCATCTGGTCGAAACGGTCCACGGCATGCGCACGGTCAAGACTCTGGCCCTCGACGCCCGGCAGCGCACCCTCTGGGACCTCCTCGTGGCGCGCACCGCACGGGAGCGGATCGCCTTCGGCCGGGTTCAGAACTCCATGAAGACGGTGATGGCGCCGCTGGAGAGCCTGCTGCCGATCACCGTGCTGACCGTCGCCGCCTATATGATCCTGGGCGGCGACTCGCCTCTCGACATGAGTTCGCTGATCGCCTTCGCCCTGCTCACAGGCCGCACGATGGGTCCGCTGCTGGGCATCGCCAAGCTGGTCGAGCGCTACCACGAGGCCCGCGGCTCGATCGCGACCATCGCGTCGGTCGTCAACCATCCGGCGGAGGAAGGGCTCTCCGGCACCGGCGTCCTCACTCCCCTGAAGGGGACGATCGAACTGATCGACGTCAGTTTCCGCTATCCCGGCACCGTCGTTCCGGCCATCGATGGTCTCAACCTGCTGATCCCGTCCGGATCGACCATCGGCATCGTCGGGCGCAGCGGCTCCGGGAAGACCACGGTCACCCGCCTGCTCCAGGGATTGCAAGCGGATTACGGCGGGCTGATCAAGTTCGACGGCATCGACATCCGGCAGTTCGACCTGACCCATCTCCGCTCCAGCATCGGAGTCGTCCTCCAGGACAGCTTCCTGTTCCGCGGGACGATCCGGGAGAACATCGGCATCGCCAAGCCGAGCTGCACCCTCGAAGACATCGCGGCCGCGGCGCGCCTTGCCGGGGCCGAGGAGTTCATCGAGCGGCTGCCGCGCGGCTTCGACACCATGATCGAGGAAGGCGCCGCCAACCTGTCGGGCGGCCAGCGCCAGCGGATCGCGATCGCCCGCGCCCTGCTGACCAATCCCAGGATCCTCATCCTGGACGAAGCGACCAGCGCGCTCGACCCCGAGAGCGAGGCGATCCTGAGCGCCAACCTGAAGCGGATCGCGTTCGGGCGGACGGTCGTCATCATCTCGCACCGGCTGGCGTCGCTGGTTTCTTCCGATGCGATCCTCGTCCTCGAACGCGGCCGTCCGGCAGCGCTGGGCAGGCATCAGGAACTGCTTGCAGATTGCCGGCTCTACCGGGACCTGTGGACTCAACAGAACGGCCATCTTGGCCAGCAGAACGGCCATTTTGGCCAGGAGACAAGCCGTGGCACCGGGTATGTTTCGATCAGCCCGCCGGCAGCGTGACGCCGCGCGGCAGCTCGTCAACGACTTCCAGTCGGAATCGGCCGAGATCGAGGGTGCGGCCGATCCGGTATCCGCACGCCTGACGCTCCACACCATCGCCTTCATGTTCGCGGCGGCCATAGCCATCGCGTCGGTCACCCATGTCGACCGCATGGTCGATGCCTCGGGGCATCTGGTTTCGACGGCGCCGACCATCGTGGTCCAGCCGCTCGACGATTCGATCATCCACAGCCTGACCGCGCGCGTCGGCGATTTCGTCCGCGCCGGCACCGTGCTGGCGACCCTCGACCAGACCTTCACGGCGGCCGACGTCGCCCAGCTGGAACAGCAGCTCGGCAGTCTCCAGTGCGAGATCGCCCGACTGAAGGCGGAGCGCGACCAGACGCCGTTCACGCCGCAGCCGGGAGCCAGCGAAACCTACTGCTCGCTTCAGCTCGCCTTGTGGAACCAGCGCAAGGCGCAGTTCAAGTACCAGATCCAGGATTACGACCAGAAGATCGAGAGCATGGCCGCCGCCATGCGGCGCGGCGAAAAAGACGTGGAGCATCTGGCGGCCAGGCTGAAGCTGCTGGCCGAGATCGAGCAGATGCGGTCCTCGCTGGAAAAGACCCAGTCGGGCAGCCGGCTCAACTATCTCGTCGCCAGCGACGACCGCCTCAAGGTGTCGATGGACCTCGCCTCGATCGGCAACGTCATCCAGCAGAACCGGCACGACCTGGAATCGCTGAAAGCCGCCCGGGAAGTCTACGTCAACCAGTGGCGCTCCCAGATCTTCCAGGACCTGGTCACCCGGCAGAACGCGCTGGACATGGCGCGGGAGCAGATGGCCAAGGCTTCCAAGCGGCAGGATCTCGTCCGCCTCGTGGCTCCCGAGGACGCCTTCGTCCTGGAAATGGCGAAGCTTTCTGTCGGGTCGGTCGTCCAGAACGCCGAACCGCTCTATACTCTGGTGCCGCTGAACGAGCCGCTGGAAGCCGAGGTGCTGATCAATACGCGGGACATCGGCTTCGCCCAGGCCGGCGATCCGGCCAACGTCAAGTTCGAGGCGTACGACTATCTCAAGCACGGCTGGGCCACCGGGTCGGTCCGCTTCATCAGCGAGGACACCTTCATCCCGCCAGGATCGACGATCCCGTTCTACAAGGCCCGGATCCAGCTGGCCTCGACCGCCTTGAAGAACGTCCCCGACAATTTTCGGCTGATCCCCGGCATGCCGCTCTCGGCCAATATCCGGATCGGTTCGCGGACGGTCCTGTCCTATCTCGTGCGCGGGCTGCTCCGCAACCTGAACGAAGGGATGCGCGACCCTTGATCGACACAGCGGGCGCCGGCAGGAACGATGATCCGATTGCGGACGGGAGAGCATGGGCAAGCTCCTGACACGCATAACCGGCTGGATCGCGCCCCGGTTCTGGACGAAACGCCTCGTGGCGCGGTCGGCCAGGGCGGAAGCCCGCGGCGACCACCGCAAGGCGGTCAAGGGTTTCATAACAGCCGCCGAGCGAGGGGATCCGGAAGCGCGGGTCCGGCTCGCGACGCTGCTCCGTCTCGGGCGGGGCGTGCGCCGCAATCTGGCCGATTCGGCGCACTGGTGCCGGCTGGCCGCCGAGGCCGGCCACCTGCGGGCACAGTACGAGCTCAGCCTGATGCTTGCCCTTGGCTCCGGCAAGGGCAGCCACGACGATGCCGAAACGCGCTGGTATCAGGCGGCGGCTCAAGCCGACCAGGCCTCAGCCGACCGGCATTTCCGGCTGATGTATCCCAACGGGCTGCGCCTCGAGCGCAACCTGCCGGAAGCGGTCCGCTGGGCGACCGTGGCGGCGACCAGCGGCCATCCCAAGGCGCAGGCTCTGCTGGCGTCCTTCTATCTCGATGGACGGGGGGTGGACCGGGACCTCGGTCAGGCCGGACGGTGGTTCGCCGCGGCCGCCGGCCAGGGCGAACCGGCGGGCCATCTCGGCCTTGGCCTCATGGCGCGGCAATCCGGCGATTTCGCCGCCGCGGCGGAGCATTTCCGCTTTGCGGCGGAAGCCGGGAACGCCCGCGCCAGCTGCGAACTGGGAGACCTCCACAGGGCCGGCCACGGCGTACCGCGCGACTGCGCGAGCGCCATCGGCTGGTTCCGCCGGTCGGCGGAAGCGGGCTACGCCCAGGGGCAGTACAGGCTTGGATTGGCGTACCTCGAGGGTGAGGGAGTGGACCGCTCTCCGGACACTGCCGAAACCTGGCTCCGCCGGGCCGCCCTTCAGGACGACATCGCCGCGATGATGGCGCTGGGACGCCTCCACGCCGATACCCAGGGCAGCGTCGCCGACCCGCGCGAGGCGGAGATCTGGTTCCGGAAAGCCGCCGGTCAGGGCAGTACCTCGGCGATGATGGCGCTCGGCCGGATCATGGCTGCCGGTGGACCGGGCCGTCCGAAGGAGCCGGAGGAAGCGGCGCTGTGGTTCCGGCGTGCGGCCGAAGCCGGCCATGCGGGAGGGCAGCTGATCCTGGCGCGCCTGCTGCTTGCCGGCCGCGGCATCCCGGCCGACCCGGCCGAGGCCGTCCTGTGGCTGATGCGAGCCTCCGGGCAGGACAATGCCAACGCACAGTACGAACTTGGACTGCACCTTGAGCAAAACGGCGGCGAAGCGCCAGAGGGGACGGATGCCGAGGACTGGTTTCGCCGGGCAGCGGAACTCGGCCACCCGGAAGCTCAGGCGCGTCTCCGGCTTCTCGACGGCCTCCCCGATGCCGGATAGCCCGCTCCCCCGTGTCGCTGGCGGCACTCACCCACCGTCGATCGCCGCCCTGATCTCCCTCAGCACCAGCTCGACGTTTTCCGGACTGAGGAAGGAGAGCGGCATTGCGGTGGAGATCGCGGTCGTCGTTCCGCCGCCGCGCTCCCGGATCGGTATGGCGATCCCGCCGCACCCCGGGATGATCTCGCCAAGGTCCAGCCCGTATCCCGTCTCGACCGCACGGCCGACCATCCGGTGGACCATGTCGAGGCTGACGTTGCGCTGGACGAAGCGGTCAGTGTTGGCCTTGAGGATGAAGTCGCGGGTGCCCGCGTCCTGCATGGCGAGGATGCTGGCGCTGCCCGGACCCAGCCCCATCGGCAGCCGCCCGCCGACGCCGTTGGTCAGCGCCTGGATCGGCGCCGTGCCCATCTGCATGTCGAGGACGACGGCATCCGTGCCGGCGCGCTCCATCAGGTAGATGCAGTGGCCCAGCCGTCCGGCCAGCGCCATCAGGGCCGGACGCCATTTGCGGACCTTCTCCGCCGCGGTGTTCTGGCGGCACGCCAGCGCGTAGATCGAAGGCCCGAGCCGGTAGTTGCCCCGGTTCTGCGACTGCTCGACGAAGCCGTGCTTCGCCAGCGCCATCAGGGTGCGGTGGACGGCGGGTTTCTGCTCGCCCATGCGGCCCGCGATATCCTTGAGGGCCAGCCCTTCGGAACCTGCTTCTCCCAGGACCAGCAGTACCGAGGCGGCGCGTTCGGCGTTTGTCGATGAACTGAGTCCCGTCATGTTCTGATTATCCGAACAGAGTTCTTTATATACTCTGATAATAAGAATTCTATTGACCGGCAAGCGGAAACGCGATGAGCTTGGTTCAGCATCGGAACTGGCAAAGGCTCCCAATACTCCGCGAGTTTCCTGCCGAAAATTCCCCGATACTCAAATAAGAGGTAGACCCGACGCAGGTTTGCCCCCTACCGAACGTGAGGGGTCATGAATCAGAGAGACATTGAGTACTTCGTAAAGGTAGTCGAAGCCGGGAGTTTCTCTCAAGCAGCTATCAAGCTTGGCAAGACTCAACCTGTGCTGAGCCGGCATGTCCGCGACCTGGAGACGGACCTGCGCGTTTCATTACTTTACCGGAATGGGCGCGGCGTCGTCCTGACCGAAGCTGGCGAGCGGCTTTACGCCCGCGCCACCGCCATTCTCGAGCAGCTTGCCGAAGCCCGCAGCGAAATGCTCAACCTGTGCAAGGGCGGCATCGACAGCGCCGCCATCGGCATGCCGCCCAGCGTCGCCCGTGTCCTGACGGTTCCGCTCGCCCGCACCGTCTACGCCAGGTTCCCCGACATCAAGCTGCGCTTCACCGAAGCCTTCAACGTCCATCTGCTGGAATGGCTGTCCAGCGGCGCCATCGACCTCGCCATCCTCTACGCCAACGAAGCGACCCAGCGCCTCAACGCCGAACCGCTGCTGACCGAGCGGATGCACCTGATCGCCCCGGCGGAGCGCGGCTGCCTGCCGCCGCAGACGCCGGCCGCGGCATTGGCCGGACTACCACTGGTGCTGCCGAGCCGCCACAACGGGTTGCGCCAGCAGGTCGAAACCTGGGCCACCCGCCAGGGACTGCACCTGAACATCCGCGCCGAATGCGACTCGATTTCTTCCATGCTGCGGCTGGTCGAGGGCGACATGGGCCACACGATCCTTCCCGCAAGCGCCGTCCAGGCCGAGCTGGAAGCTGGCAAGCTGGTCAGTTCGCTGATCGTCGAACCCTTCCTGGAGCGCTCGCTGGTTCTGGCCATCCCCAGCAACCGAAGCGTCACGTCCGGCATGGGCGAGCTGGCGCGCCTCGTCAAGCGCCAGGTGCGTGCCCTCGGCACGCCGGCGGAACCCGTCTTCGTCCCGCCGCCGAAGGCAGCGCCAGAAATCCTGATGACCGCCTGAAGACTGGATAACATTCATGACCGATGTCGTCGTCATCGGCGCCGGGATCAGCGGAGCCGCGAGCGCCTACGAACTTGCCCGCCGGGGCTTCCGCGTGACCTTGCTGGACCGCTACGCGCCGGCCGCCATGGCGTCGGGATGGACGCTCGCCGGCGTCCGGCAGTCGGGCCGCCATCCCGCCGAACTGCCGCTGGCGACCGCCGCCGTCCAGCGCTGGGCCGGACTGGCCGATGAACTGGACGGCGAGACCCGCTACCGCCGCAACGGCAACCTCCGCCTGGCGCGGACCGCCGGGGAAGTGCCCGTCATCCGCAGTCTCGTCGAACAGCAGTCGGCCGCCGGACTGGACGTTGCGCTGCTCACCGGCGCAGCCGATGTCCAGGCCGTAGCCCCGGCCGTATCGGACCGGGTCATGGCCGCCTCCTGGTGCCCCAGCGACGGCTCCGCCGATCCACACGCGACGGTGCTCTCCTACGTCGCGGCTGCGCAAAGATTGGGCGTCGAGATGCGGTTCGGCGAACGGGTGCGCCGGATCGAGACCGTCGAAGGCCACGTCACCGGCATCGCCACCGATACCGGCATGATCGCCGCGGCCCACGTCGTCGTCTGCGCCGGCATCTTCGGCAACGAGCTGCTCGATCCGCTCGGGCTGGCCGTGCCCCTTCAGGTCCCGATGGTCACCGTGCTCCGCTCGGTCCCGATGCCGGCGGCGCTGGGTCCGGTGATCGGCGTCGCCAACGCCGACTGCGCCGGACGGCAGGAAGCCGACGGCCGTTTCCGCGTCACCAGCGGCCTGGAGACATGGCACGGCGGCATCGATCACGATGGACCGAGACCGGCGGTGCGCCCGACCATGGGCAGCATCGCCGAGGTGGTCCGCCTGTTCTGCCAGGTGGTCCCCGCCTTCAGGGAAGCCCGCATCGACGAGACATGGGCCGGCCTGATCGACCTGACGCCCGACGGCCTTCCCGTAATCGACTCGCCGGCCGGGCTGGACGGCCTGACCGTCGCCATGGGCTTCTCCGGGCACGGCTTTTGCTTAGGTCCCGTGACCGGGACCATCGTCGCCGACCTCGTGGAAACGGGGGGGACACCGTTCCCGATCGCTCCCTTCGCTCTCGGACGCTTCAACGACCGCAGACAAGCCGCCTTCGAACCCTTGAGCCTGCACGGCTGAAAACAGGCTGCGCATTCCATCAACAACGACACGCAAACCCGGATCAAGCGGAAGAGACTCCATAACAACCGCATCCGGCACTTCTTCCAGACAGGGAAGGTTATCCGTGAAGAACTTCCATCTCACTTTCTGTACGGCGCTGCTAGCAGGCTTCCTCGGCAGCACCGCCGCCCATGCCCAAGGCGCCGATCATCTCCGCATCGCCGCCGCCGGCAACGACCTCGGCACCCTCGACCCCCACCGCGCCACGGCGACGCCCGATATCGGCGTGGTCTCCATGATCTTCAACGGCCTCGTCCGCATCACGCCGGGGAAGGCCAACCCCGAGGCGGTCGAGCCGGATCTGGCGACGAGCTGGACCAGTTCCGACGACAAACTGTCCTGGACCTTCAACCTGCGCGACGATGTCCAGTGCCACGGCGGGGGCAAGCTGACCGCCGACGACGTCGTCTATTCGCTGAAACGCGCCGCGTCCAAGGACAAGTCCAGCTTCTTCGCCGAATATTCCGCCTTCCTGGCGGTCGAAGCGGTCGATCCGAAGACCGTCAAGATCACGCTGTCGAAGCCGGTGCCAGGATTGCTGGGACTGCTGGTGCCCTACCATGGCGGCAACATCGTCTGCAAGGCGGCGGCCGAGCAGGCCGGCGACGGCTTCGCCCGCAAGCCGGTTGGGACCGGGCCGTTCGAGTTCGTCGAATACCAGCCGCAGCAATTCGTGAAGCTGAAGGCGAATGAGGCCTATTTCCGGGGATCGCCGCAGATCAAGGAAATCACCTACCGCTACATCCTGTCCGACGCCAGCCGCGACCTGGCCTATCAGTCCGGCGAGATCGACCTGTCCTACGGCCGGCAGGACGACAACTGGATCAAGCGGATGCGCCAGCTTCCCAATTCCAAGGTCGGCGTCTTCGGACCGGGCGAACTGTACAACGTCCACCTCAACATGACGCAGAAGCCGCTCGACGACGTCCGCGTCCGGCAAGCCATCGCCCATGCCGTCCAGCGCCCGGCGCTCGCCAAGTACAAGGGACAGGAGATCGCGCGGGAGGCCGACAGCGTCGTGCCACAGGGCTATCTGGGCCATGAGAGCGTCGGTTTGGCCGACTACAGCCCCGACAAGGCGAAGAAGCTGCTGGCGGAGGCGGGCTATCCCGACGGCGTCACGATCAACGCCATCCAGACCACCCTGCCCTCCATGATGAACACGATGCAGGCTGTTCAGGCGCAGTTGAAGGCATCCGGCATCACGCTCAACCTGGCGCCGGTCGATCACCCGACCTTCCATTCCCAGATCCGCCAGGACCTGTCGCAGGTCGTGCTCTACGCCGCCGCCCGCTTCCCGGTCGCCGATACCTACCTGACGCAGTTCTACGAATCCGACGCCATCGTCGGCAAGCCCTCCGCCGTCACCAATTTCTCCCATTGCGCCGTCGCCGACGCGGAGATCAAGGCCGCCCGGACGGAGACCGACGCCGACAAGCAGAAGTCCCTGTGGGCCGAAGCCCAGCGCAAGATCGTCGATCAGGTCTGCTCGGTCCCGGTGTTTGAGATGCTCCAGGCCTGGGCCTGGAAGGAAAGCCTCGACTTCGGCTACCCGGTCGAAGGCTCGCTCAGCCTGATCCCGCCGGTCACCGAGAAGACCCGCTTCGTAAACTGATCCCGCATCCAGGAACCGACAATCCAGGAACCGACAATGACAGCCTTCATCCTGAAGAGGATCGGCTTCGCCGTCATCACGCTGTTCGCGGTGCTCACCCTGGTCTTCTTCATCGTGCGGGTGCTGCCCGGCGACCCGGCCTCCGTCGTGCTGGGCGAACAGGCGAGTGCGGCCAGCATCGAGGCCATGCGCCAGAAGCTCGGCCTCGACCAGCCGATGGTGTTCCAGTACCTCGACTTCCTGGGCGGCGTGGTCCGGGGCGACTGGGGCGTCTCGATGGCGACCGGCAGGCCGGTGGTGGCGGAAGTCCTCAACGTGCTGCCCTACACGATCGAGCTGACGGTGGCGGCGCTGATCCTCGGCCTCGCCTTCGGCGTGCCGATGGGCATCTGGGCGGCGGTCAACCGCAACCGCATTCCCGACTACCTGACCCGCATCGTCTCGCTGCTGGGGCTGTCGGCCCCGGCCTTCGTGTCGGCGGTGATCCTGCTCCTGCTGTTCGCGATCCAGTTCCGCTGGTTCCCGGTGATCAGCTCCGGTCAGGACACCAGCCTGGGCGGCAAGCTGCGCGACTTGGCACTGCCTGCCGTCAATCTCGGCCTGATCATGGCGGCCTACATCACCCGCGTCACGCGGTCGGCCATGCTGGAGGTGCTGAGCCAGGACTACGTCCGGACGGCGCGGGCCAAGGGCGTCCCGAACAACGTCGTGGTCTGGCGGCACGCCTTCCGCAATTCGCTGATCCCGGTCGTCACCGTCGTCGGCCTGTATCTCGGCATCCTGATCGGCAACTCGGTGCTGACCGAGATCGTCTTCAACCGGCCGGGCCTGGGCAAGCTGATCGTCGGGGCGCTGGGGCAGCGGGACTACACGATGCTCCAGGGCATGATGGTGATCTACACCTTCATCGTCGTGGTCGTTAACCTGCTCACCGACCTCGTCTATGGGCTGGTCGACCCCAGGGTGCAGTACCGATGACCGGCAGCACGGAGAAACGCATGGCCCCCGGCCGCTTCGGACAATCGGAACTGGGGGCGGTGGCCGCGATGGCTTGGCGCGCCACCGCCCGCGCCTTCCGGATGAACGCCACGACATCCATCGGCGCCATCGCGCTGCTGATAATCGTCCTGTCGGCGCTGCTGGCGCCCTGGATCGCCCCCTACGATCCGCTCGAGCAGAACATCCTCGAATCGCTCCAGCCGTCGTCGGCCTTGCACTGGCTCGGCACCGACTACTATGGCCGCGACACCCTGTCCCGCATCCTGTACGGCGCGCGGCTGTCGCTGCTGATCGGCCTGCTGTCGATCCTGCTGGCTGTGGTGGTCGGCACGCTGATCGGGCTTGTCTCCGGCTATTTCGGCGGCAAGCTGGACATCGTCATCATGCAGGTGATGGACGTGATCCTGGCGTTCCCGTCGCTGATCCTGGGCCTGATCCTGGTCGCCATGCTGGGCGCCAGCGTCACCAACCTGATCCTCGCCATCGCCTTCACGGCGATCCCGGCCTTCGCCCGCATCGCGCGGGCGCCGACCATCGCCCTGCGGGAGCGGGAATTCGTCCAGGCCGGGCGGGCGCTGGGCTATTCCGACAGCAGGATCATGTTCCGCCACCTGCTGCCCAACATCGTCCCCGACGTGCTGGTGATGGCGTCGCTCTGGATGGCGACCGCCGTCCGGGTCGAGGCCTCGCTCGCCTTCATCGGCCTCAGCGTCGCACCGCCTACGCCCACCTGGGGCGGCATGGTGCGGGAAGGGTTCGAGAATATCCTGGACAGCTACGCGCTGGCCCTGTTCCCCAGCCTCGCGGTGCTGATCCTGGTGCTGGCCCTCAACCTGATCGGCGACGGCTTGCGCGACGCGATCGACCCCAACCTGAGGACCGAGTCATGACCGGAACCGTGGAACCGGTGCTTTCCGTCGAAGGGCTGCGGATCGAGTTCGCCGGACGGAGCGTTGTCGAGGACCTGGAGTTTTCGGTCGATGCCGGCGAGACCGTCGCCGTGGTCGGCGAATCCGGCTCCGGCAAGAGCGTCACCGCCCTGTCGATCCTGCGCCTGCTGCCGTCCTCCGCCCGGATGAGCGGCAGCATCCGGCTCGCCGGCCGGGACCTGCTGTCCCTGAGCGAGACGCAGATGCGGGAGGTCAGGGGCGGTCAGGTCAGCATGATCTTCCAGGAACCGATGACCAGCCTGAACCCCGTCCTGCCCGTCGGTTTCCAGGTCAAGGAAGCGCTCCGCTACCACAGCCGGGGCAGCGACAAGGAGTGCGAGGCGGAGGCGCTCCGGCTGTTCGACCGCGTCCGCATCCCCGACGCCAAGCGCCGCTTCAACCAGCACCCGCATACCTTCTCCGGCGGCATGCGCCAGCGGGTCATGATCGCGATGGCGCTCGCCTGCCGCCCCAAGCTGCTGATCGCCGACGAGCCGACGACCGCCCTGGACGTCACGGTCCAGGCCCAGATCCTCGGCCTGCTGCGGGACTTGCAGCGGGAAACGGGCACCGCCGTCCTGTTCATCACCCACGACATGGGCGTGGTGGCCCAGATCAGCGACCGCGTGCTGGTGATGCGGCACGGCAGGCTGGTCGAAAGCGGCACGGCGGAAGGCGTCTTCGGCGCTCCCCAGCACGCCTATACCAAGATGCTGCTGGCGGCGGTGCCGCGCCTGGGCGATATGGCGGGCTCGACCGGGCCGCGCCGCTTCAGCGAGACCGGCGCCCTTGTCGAGGCCCCGAAGCCCGAGCGCAAGCCGATCCTGGAAGTCCGCGACCTCGTCACGCGCTTTCCGGTCAAGGGCGGCTTCTTCAACCGGACCGTCGGCAATGTCCACGCGGTCGAGCGCGTCTCGTTTACGGTACGGGAAGGCGAGACCCTGGCGTTGGTCGGTGAGTCCGGCTGCGGCAAGTCCACGACGGGGCGCAGCATCCTGAGACTGGTCGAGCCTGCCGCCGGCTCCGTCCGCTTCGACGGGGAAGACATCCTGAAGCTGGACAAGCGGGCGCTCCAGGCGGCGCGACGCAAGATCCAGATGATCTTCCAGGACCCCTTCGGCTCGCTCGACCCGCGCCAGACCGTCGGCTCGGCCATCGCGGAACCGATGCTGCTGCACGGCATCGCGGACAAGGGGCAAGTCCGCGACAAGGTCGCCTATCTGCTCCAGCGCGTCGGGCTGGAGCCCGGCCACGCTACCCGCTTTCCCCATGAATTCAGCGGCGGCCAGCGGCAGCGCCTGTGCATCGCGCGTGCCCTGGCGCTTCAGCCGAAGCTGGTCATCGCGGACGAGGCGGTGTCGGCCCTGGACGTGTCGATCAAGGCGCAGGTGATCGACCTGCTGCTCGACCTCCAGGACGAATTCAACCTGGCCTACCTGTTCATCAGCCACGACATGGCGGTGGTCGAACGGGTCAGCCACCGGGTCGCCGTCATGTACCTGGGCGAGATCGTGGAGATCGGCCCCCGCGCCGACGTGATCGGCAATCCGCGCCACGACTATACCCGCCGGCTGCTCGCCGCCGTCCCGGTCCCCGACCCGCGCCGCCGGACACTTGACCGCGCTCCGCTCGGCGAGGAATTGCGCAGCCCGATCCGGCCCCTGAACCACACGCCGGAAGCGCGGAACTTCATCGAAGTGACGCCGGGCCATTTCGTCCAGAGCGCCGTTTGAACCAAAAGACTTTACGGAGGAATCCTTGAGCCAGACCGTTTCCTGGGGCGTCCTGAGTACCGCCAAGATCGCGCGGGAGAAGGTGATCCCCGCCATGCAGCGCGGCACGCTTAGCCGCATCGACGCCATCGCGTCGCGCGACGCCGCCAAGGCGGCCGAAACGGCGGCGTCGCTGGGCATCCCCAAGTCCTACGGCAGCTACGAGGAGCTGCTGGCCGATCCGGACATCCAAGCCGTCTACAACGCCCTGCCCAACCACCTCCATGTGCCCTGGACACTCAAGGCGCTGGAAGCGGGCAAGCACGTGCTCTGCGAAAAGCCGGTCGCCCTGTCGGCGGCCGAAGCCGCCGAAATCGTGGAGGCGCAAGCCCGCACCGGCCTCGTCGTGGCGGAAGCCTTCATGGTGCGCCACCATCCACAATGGCGGCGTGCCCGCGAGATCGCCGCGAGCGGCAGGATCGGCGAGGTCCGCGCCGTGCAGACCTTCTTCTCCTACTACCTGACCGATCCGGACAACGTCCGCAACAAGGCCGATATCGGCGGCGGCGCGCTGTACGACATCGGCTGCTACGCCATCTCGACGGCGCGCTATATCTTCGGTGCGGAGCCTGAGCGCATCGTCGGCTTGATCGACCGCGATCCCGTGATGCTGACCGACCGGCTGACCAGCGGGCTGGCCGAGTTCCCCGGCAACCGGCACCTGACCTTCTCCTGCGCCACCCAGCTCGTCCCGCATCAGCGGGTGACGATCAGCGGCACCAAGGGACGGATCGAGGTCCAGATCCCCTTCAACCCCACCCCCACCCAAGCAACGCGCCTATTGATAGACGACGGCACCGATCTGGCCGGCAGCGGCATCGAGGTCGAGGAGTTTCCGCCCTGCGACCAGTACACGCTTCAAGGTGAGGCCTTCTCCCGCGTCGTGCTGGGCCAGGAGGAACTGCCGCACCCGATCGGCGACGCCATCCTCAACATGCGCGTAATCGACGCCTTTTTCCGCTCGGCCAAGGCCGGCACCTGGGAGCAGCCATGACCACCACCTCTACCCGCCGCGTCGCCCTGATCTCCGGCGCCAACCGCGGCATTGGACTCGCCGTCGCCCTCAAGCTCGCCGAGTCCGGCTGGTCGCTCAGCCTCGGCGTCCGCGACCCGGCGAAGCTGACGCAAGTCCCCGGCGGCGCCGACACCCTGGTCCACCGCTTCGACGCCACCGATCCGGCTTCGGAAAAGGCCTGGGCCGAGGCGACGGCGGAACGCTTCGGCCGGATCGACGCCGTGATCGCCAATGCCGGCATCATGATCCCGAAAACGGTGATCGAAGCCGACGACGGCGACATCGACGCCCTGATGCAGGTCAACGTCAAGTCGCCGATGCGGCTGGTCCAGGCGGCATGGCCGTTACTGACGGCATCGGGCAAGGGACGCGTCATCACCATCGCGTCGCTCTCGGGCAAACGGGTGAAGAGCGCCAAGTCCGGCACCTACGCCATCAGCAAGTTCGCCGCCATGGCATTGACCCACTCGATCCGTCAGGCGGGCTGGGACCAGGGCATCCGCGCCACCGCCATCTGCCCCGGCTATGTCGCGACCGACATGTCCGCCCCGCTGACCAACCGCCCGCCGGAAGACATCACACTGCCCGTAGATATCGCCCGCATAGTCGCCTTCTTCCTCGACCTTCCCATCACGTCGAGCAT
>NZ_JCACHA010000585.1:0-18726 GCF_059503625.1 Skermanella sp. | reverse complement strand
TCCCGACAGCCACCGAGGTCACAAGCGATTCAGACAAAGAGAAAACCGCTCTAGTCCCGGCGAGAGAGGGGTTGCGCGTCAGAAAAACTGTGGTACACGAGCGCCTCGCTGGACGGCGCGGGCGTAGCTCAGGGGTAGAGCACAACCTTGCCAAGGTTGGGGTCGAGGGTTCGAATCCCTTCGCCCGCTCCAGTCGATCTCCCCACAACCTGTCTCTCCCGACCGAACCAGCGCGCTGAGGCGCAGGTTTGGCCTGGGTTTCTGCGGCGACCTTGATGGTGCGGCGACGGAACGGGATCGAGGTCTCTCTCCGAAGTGCCGGAGACTCTCCGAACCTTGAGGGTAGGGCGATTTAACCCTCAAGCTTTACTGCGTTGAAAAGGCGCGATCTTCAGGCGGAGCGCAGGCCCGTCATTCAGGGTATTGACCGCCTGCCAGTCAGACCGACAGACAAAGTTACCCAATGATGCGCTTGGACGAAGCGGCAGCACACTGGCGGGTTATGTCAACCCGGCTCTCCGATCGTCAGCGTGCGGGGTTGCCCGGTCTCGTCGAGAGCGACGAGGGTGACGACACCCTCCGTCACCTTTTGCCGATCCTTGCCATGCCTACGCTCGCGTGCCCAGGTTTCGACCTTGACCGTAACCGAGGTACCGCCGGCCTTCACTATGGAGCAGTAGGAACTCACGCCGTCGCCGACCGAGACGGGGCGGAGAGCACTTGGCGCTGATCGCTCGCCGTCATCACAGAGCAGGAAAATGGCTCCAAAGCTGGTGTTTGATCTGTGTCCATTTTGGACCATGCCGGACACCTGCCGCTCACTCTGCCCGCTAATCCTGTCAATCAGCGCTCACCCATAGCGACCCTGATCTGTTGCTCTTCCAGGTCAAGTTCTGCGATCAGCGCTGCCATAGCCTCGGTGTCGAGTTCGTCCTTATGCTCGGCCAAGAGCTTTGCGCGTGCAGCCTCGACAGCCGTCAGCCGCAAGCCGAGGCGCGCCGCGTCACGTTGCGAGCCTGTCTCGGCATCCCGGCGCATTTGGTCGGCCTGTTTGGCACGGACCCGGAGGTCGCGCAGGAGGTCGTCGGCAGCGGCCGCTTGCTCCGGATCGTTAAGCTTCTCGGCCACGGCATCCATGGCCGCCACCGTCGCCTCGCTCCGCGCGGTGATCGCCTCTGGCGTGACGGCCGGATTCGCGGGTTCATCCTGCGGCTCACTGACGCCGAGGCGCCGGATCAGCGGCCCAAGCGTCGTCCCCTGAAGAACGAGCGTTGCCAGGATGGCGCAAAAGGCAAGAAAGAGGATGATGTCGCGCCCCGGAAACTCTGCCGGGAGGGCCAAAGCCGCCGCAAGGCTTACGACGCCCCGCATTCCAGCCCAGGACAGCACCGTCACATGGCTCCAGGGCGGCATCGGATCGCGCTCCCGTAACCTCGGGGAAAGCACCCGCGGCAGCCACGTTGCCGGGAAAAGCCAGATGAAGCGGCTGGCAATCAGCGCAGCCGAGACGGCGAGGCCAAGACTCGCAAGCTGCCAAGGGTCGTAGTGCTCAAGGCGGGCGAGAATGTCGCGCAGTTGCAGGCCAATGAGAATGAACACTAGGGCGGTGAGTACAAACTCAACAAAGCTCCAAACCGCGCCTGACTCCAACCGCGTGCGTGCTGTGAAGGCTGCGTGCTGCTGTTGCCCAAGCACGAGGCCACAGGTCACAGCGGCGAGGACGCCGGAGACGTGTACTTGTTCGGCCGCGATGTAGGCGGCGAAGCCGGCCAGAAAGGTGACAAGGATATCGAGAAGCGTGTCCTCCAGACGGGCGAAGATCCACATAGCGACCCGCCCAACGCCATACCCTACAGCCGCGCCGCCAGCGGCTGCCAGCACGAAAGACAGTGATGCTTCGCCAAACGAGATCCCACCCGCCATCGTTGCGGTGACCGCGAACCGATAGAGAACTAGCGCGGAGGCGTCGTTGAGCAGGCTCTCGCCTTCCAACACAGTGACAAGGCGCTTAGGGATTCGGAAATCCTTCAGCACCGAAGTCGCCGCTACTGCATCGGGTGGTGCAACGATTGCGCCAAGCGCGACAGCGGCAGCCCATGGTAGGTCAGGCAGGAGAAGTTTTGTGGTTACAGCCACGGCCGCTGTGGTGAACAAGACCGCGCCGAGGGCAAGCAGCAGGATCGGTCGTAGGTTGAAGCGGAATGCGGGCCAGTCGGTTCGGTAGGCGCTCGCCTGTAAGAGCGGTGGCAGGAACATGACCAGCGCCAATTGGGGCTCGAGCTCGATGGTGGGCAAGCCTGGCACCAAGGCCAGCGTCATGCCACCAATCACGAGCACCACGGCCAGCGGTGTATGCAGGCGGCGAGCGACGAGGGCCAGCGCAACGGAAGCGGCCAGGAGGCCGAGCAATACTTCAAAGATTAACATGGGACTATGACCACTTCGGACCGTATCACCACAACGCCCAACGCAAGAAGCACCGGAAGTAGGCAGGTTAGTTGCTAATGAAGTGAACATTCGCGCGTGGCGTCCGAGGCCTGGGTAGTTCTGCTTCGAGCAGCAGTTCAATGCGTAGTAGAAAGTATCGAAGTGGCCGATGCGCAACGGCGGCGGGCGTCGCTTCCGCTTACCCCTTGCTTAGCGAACTGCGTACCAAGCTCTCCTTGTTAAAATTGATTTTTCCCGCACCACTGCTGATTGAGATACCCGGCAAGCGGACGATATCCGCGGGAGGGGTATGACATGGCGGCGGGTGAGACAGAGCCATAGGGCACCGCAGAACGCGCGCAAAAGGCCGGCGTAGCGACGCTCGGCCATAGCGGACGGGTGTCGCGTTAACGCAAGCGGAACGCGGTCCTGCGGTTGCTGCGCGGGGAGGACCTGGAGACGGTTTCACGTTTGCTCGGCATCACGCCGCTCCCGCTGTGTGACCAGCCGCACGACACATCGGAACTGCCCTCAACGTCCGATCTTTCGCTCTTCTATCCAAGGAGCCAAAGATGCCGAACGATCAGCAGAAAGGAACCGGGGAGCCCGGTTGGACCAAGGAGGAAAAGGGCCAAGGAGCTCCGACGTCCAGCGACGCGGGCGCGGCGGGCGAAGCGGGCGACGCGGTACCCAAGGCTGGCTACGGCGGCGACGAACGCGCTGCAACGGAAGCCGCAGCGGCGCAAGTGGAGGAAGACTCGAACGGTGAGGCTGGATCGGACGATCGTAGATGATTGTAAGGGATGACTAAACCGCTTGGAGTTTGAAATTGGTCGCCAACGTTATGGACCGGCGGGAGCGTAACCGATGCTAAACGAGATAGTCCCTGCCGGCGCACCCTGGTGCGGCATCGTGCCTCGTGGTCGCATTCTACGCATCACCGATCTGTACGGGCGTCAGGCCGTCGACTTCCTCTGCTACAATGCAGCGGAACCGGAGGAGCGGTACCACGCCCCCAACACGATGAAAGCAGCGGGTACGATTTTCCTGACGACCGGACACGTGCTCTACTCCGACATCGCACGCCCGATCTTCACCATCGTCGAAGATCAGTTCGGCGGCCACGACACAATCGGCGGCTGCTGTAGTGGGCCATCCAACCGCATGCTCTACGGGGTCGAGGACTGCCCGGGCTGCCGCGAGAACTTCCTGCAAGCCCTGATCCGGCACGGCTTGGGGCGGCGGGACATTGTGCCAAACGTGAATTTCTTCATGCGTGTACCAGTCGACGCTAGCGGCAGCGCCGCGATTGCGCACGGCGTCTCCCCGGCCGGTTGTGAGGTAGCACTGCGGGCGGAGATGGATGCGCTTGCCGTGATCTCCAACTGTCCGCAGGTGAACAATCCCTGTAATGGCTACAACCCTACGCCGATCCGTGTGCAGGTCACTTGAACCCGGCGCTGCCTTCATGGTCACCAATCTCTGGCTCGATGCGGCGCTCAAGGCGGCACAAGGCCGGAAACGGCCGGAGCTGCTCAACAGCGAGGGTGACCCGCTCGACTTCACACTATGCACTTCCCCTTGCTGAAGGGCACCAAGCCCGAGCAGGTCTACGAGGCGCTGGCCGCCATACCGGCACTGCGGCAGGAGAAGCTGGGCTTCTGGAACTGGTTGGATGAGCCCGGGGCGAAGCCAAAGACCGTACCGCGCCAAAGGAAGGCCCAAACCTTCTTCAGCACGATGGAGGACGGGTCGGTGGTTCTCGGCACGCTGGCGCTCAAGGGCCGTCGCCTGTCATTGGAGGTGAACTCCACTCCCAGAGCGGAGCGCGGCCGGGCAATGCTCAAGCCCGCGCTGGTCGGCTTAGTAAGTTCACCCCTGACCGAGCGGACCGACCTCGAGCAGATGCTAGCCGCCGAAGGCCCACCCCCAAAGCCGAGCGGCCTCACGCAGGAGGACGAGCGCGCACTGCTACGGCAGACCCTGGACGACCACTACCGGAACATTATCGACCAGCCAATCCCCTCTCTCGGCGGCAAGTCGCCTCGCGCAGCGACGAAAACACCGAAAGGGCGCGAAAAGGTCGTGACTTGGCTTAAGGCGCTGGGGAACCATTCGGCCAAGCGCCCGGCTGGAGACCCGATGAGCGAGTACGACTTCCGCTGGATGTGGCGGGAGCTAAGCGTCGAGACGCTCCGACAGTAAGGTCCTGATGGAACATCGAAACGACGATGCACAGCAGCCCGACCCGGCCGCGTCGGAAGACCACCCAACTCCGAATCCCTTAGCGCGTGGCTTCTGATCCACTCTGTCGAATGATAAGGGCCACGTAGACGCAGTGTAGCCAGATGACCGCTTCGGCCAGCGGCGATGATGCCGCTCGCGTTCAACGAACAAGGCAAAAGCGTTAGATCCTGAAAGCTTGCCTTGCCAGAAGCCGCCACTGGCCACCTTGCTTGTGCCAGACCTGCATCACGCCAACCCGTGAAGAACTGGGCTTGCCGTCGCTCTCGAAATCTGTCGAGAAAATATGGCGGACGATCGCATTGTCGCCAGCTAAAGTGAGACTTTGGTCGGAGAGCGTGATGGTCTTGTAGATCGTCCGCTTGCCTGCCACGACATCCAGGAACTGTGCCCTGTTCTCAACCACCCCGCCTGAGTGGCCATAGCTGAGTTGAGGTTCGGTTAGCGCCTCAAGCTGGCTTCGATCGGCGCTGATCATTGCAACCCGCAACTTCTCGACTGCTTGGGTGACAGCGGCTTCCTCCGTCGGTTGAGCCAGCGCGGCTGGGCCTGCCGCGGCGATAGCAGCGAAGGCAGCAGTCCTGGCGAGATGGCGACGGATCATTGGCATGTTTGTCTCCCTCTTACACGTTGAATTGGAGACTTGTTGGCGCCTCCTAGATTTACGATAGTCTGTGCTGTCGGTTTGGACCAAGCACATCCAAGCCAATCCGGCTCGGCTGCTTCACCGGGTATCGAACGACCGGCTATTGCGCAGCGTTCGAATCGACAACTTCTGGCCCATGCATGGCATCCCGGCCTACCATTAAGGGCTAGGGACAAAACCGTCTGACCTGCCTGATGCAGACGACGGCGCAGGCGAGTGTGGTGAAGGCGAGGTGGACATCGGCACGCCGCTCGTGGCGAACGGCAAGACGGCGGAACTGAGCGAGCCAGGCCAGAGTGCGCTCGACTTTCCAGCGACGTCGGCCGAGACGTTCGCTGCTGTCGATGCCGCGCCGGGCGATGCGCGGCGTGATGCCGCGAGCGCGGCACTCCCGGCGGCAGCGGCGATGGTCGTAGGCCTTGTCAGCGTGGAGTTTGTCCGGGCGGCAGCGCGGTCGTCCCTGGCGGCCCCGGACAGGTGGCACCGCATCCAGCGTTGGCGCCAACATGCGGCTGTCGTGCCGGTTGGCCCCACTGATGGTCAGGCCAAGCGGCGTGCCCTCGCCATCGACGACCAGGTGGCGCTTGGTGCCCGCCTTGCCGCGGTCCATCGGATTGGGCCCGGTCTCCGAGCCCCCCTTTGAGCCCGCACGGCGGCGCTGTCGAGCGAAGCCCGCCGCCAATCCAGGCGATCCGCTTCGCGCAGACGCTCCAGCAGAACGCGGTGCAGGACCGCCCAGACCCCGGCGGCGTGCCACTCCACCAGCCGACGCCAGCAGGTCTTGCCGCTGCAGCCCATCTCGGCTGGCACATCCCGCCACTGGATGCCCGTCCGCAGCACAAAGAGGATGCCCGCCAGCGCCACCCGGTCTGATACTCGCGGCCTGCCGCCTTTGGGACGCGCCGGATCGGGTGGCAACAGCGGCTCGATCGCCGCCCAGAGATCGTCAGGAACTAGAGGAGCCGCCATCCGCCCCAAACGCTCAGAACAAGGTTTTGTCCCCAGTTCTAAGTCTGACCCGACGACGACCTCTGTGCTCGGAGGCAGCATGTCGGGTGTTGGCAGGCGAGCGGATATTGCTGATCGGCAGCCGGCCGCCCAATTCGGATCTGGCGCGGCTAGGTGAGCATTCCCGGACGCGGACATTGACAGGGTCAAGCTGCACCCATTCGGCTGCTTGATCAGGCTCGTACGCCTTCATTGCCGGCAGAGTTTAGGAACTCGGGTCTCGAAGATCTTTCTTCATCGACCGATATGCTCTTTGCAGCGCAGCTAGGCGACGGCGTTCAACCTCTTGCGCCGTCCGGTCTTTCGTCAGCTCCAACGCTGTCAGTTCCTGGCTCAGCTTCTGGAAATGCGCCCAACGGTCGGCATCGAGGCGGCCCCTGTCCAGCGCGTCGCGTATCGCACAGCCGGGTTCGGTGGTGTGCCCGCAGTCACGAAACCGGCAATTCTGGGCCAGGCGCTCGATGTCGTCGAAGACCGTGCTGAGACCCGCATCAGCGTCGATCAAGCCCACTTCGCGGATGCCAGGCGTGTCGAGGAGCAGCCCTCCACCAGGGAGCAGGATGAGTTGCCGATGGCTGGTGGTGTGACGCCCCCGGGCATCCGTCGCGCGGATGTCCTGGGTTGCCATCCGCTCCTCACCCAGCAAGGCATTAACCAGCGTGGATTTGCCCACGCCGGAGGAGCCGATCAGCACACAGGTCTCGCCCGGCTTGATGTGATCCATCAGGCCGCTCAGGCCAACGCCCTGGTGTGCTGAAACGGTGAGCACCGAGCAGCCCGCCGCCAGGGTGCCTACATCGGCGGCCTGGCCCTCGGGTTGCTGGCACAGGTCGGCCTTCGTCAGCACCACCACCGGCCGTGCACCGCTCTGCCAGGCAGCGGCAAGGAAGCGCTCAAGCCGACGCGGATTGAGGTCAGCGTTCATCAAGGTGACGACGAAAACGACGTCGATGTTGGCGGCGATGACCTGCAGTGTCTGCACGCTGTCGGCCGCTCGACGCACGAAAGCGGTGCGGCGAGGCAGGACGGCATGAATAGTGGCTGTGCCTTCGCCGGCGTTTGCCGACAAAGCCACCCAGTCGCCGGCGGCCGGATGGCCCGCCTCCCCAGCCTCGTGACGCACGCGTCCGGAGAGCCGCGCGCTTAGGATGCCGACATCCGTAACCACCCGATTTGCTTCGCGCTGCTGGACGATGATGCGCCCGGGGCGGTAGCCGGCACGCGCATGCGGCTCGAATGGCAGCCGCAGCGCATCGGACCAACCATATTGTTCGATCAAAAGTGGCACTCTTAGATGGGGCGGGAACTCTAGCACGGACCGGGCGGCAAACCGACCCTTTGGACTGTGCTCGGGAGGCTGTTGCCCGACATAGCGTGAGTGGTTGTGTATTACGCCGACGATCACGTACCCCATGCCTTGCTACGGGATCGGCGTCGACCCGCTAGACGATAACCCCCATCGGTCGCCTGAGCGTAATCACTAGTGGCGCCATATCCCAACCAGCCAGACGCAGCTTTACTCCGGCGGCAGCCTGAAAGGCGCTATTCCGCTTCCGGCCAGGGTTGGTCACGGCAGGTCATCCTATGACAGCTGCCCTATACCTTGCCGTGCGAGTGATCACGGATCGCTGCTCCACCCACCTCAGCGGCAGCGGTTTCAGCAGTTGTGGCAGCCCGAGGAGAGACGAGGCTAGGCCGTCGAGTCTTGCTTCCACGATCTCCGGCGCCAGCAGCGTGAGGCGGAGCAGCGCACCGAGGTATCCTCGCTCAATGCGCTCTGCCGCGGCCATCTCGCTGATCGAGGCGTACCGCCCCTCGTCCAGCAGTCGCTGATACCGGAACGCCCTGGCCAGCGCCTTCACCAACGTCGAATCAGCGCGCGTGGCCACAGTCGGCGCACTGCCCTGCACCGGCATTACCACCGTCTTCCGCCCAGCCGGCGCCGAATGGCCAGCGGCACCCGGACTGTGATGCTGGCGGCCGCGCTCATGCCGCCACACTCTCCCCATCGGGCGCGCTGAGGGTGAGGTCTTGGACGAGGCCGGCCCGCCCCTCCATGCAAAGGCGGATTCTGGCGCCTGCGGGCCCGACCACCATCCACTCCACGAGCGCCCCAGCGACGCGCAGCTATTCGGCTCGGAGTACCATCTCGCGGCAGGCGGAGCGGCTACCGTCCTGGTCGCCGTGGCACGAGGTCGGACGATGCGCGCACTTCGTCGATGGTGTTTCGCCAAGCTGCCAACCGCTCCGGCCCCGCAGGGTGGCTGTCGAGCCAACCTGCAGTCTCGTTCGGTCCACCACGAGTTAGCCTCACCCAGACGAGACCGGCGCGGTCGAGATCGTACCCTGCGCGGGCGACAAGATAGCCGCTGAGGTAATCGGCCTCGCGTTCCTCATCCTTGGAAAACGCGAGCTGCGTCGCGCTTGAACCGATTTGGGCCGCGCCCTGGCCGAGTGCCCAACCGGCGATGCCGCCAAAAGGTACCACCGCCCCCAACAATGTGCCGGCGACAGTGCCCGCGGCGAAACTCCTAGCACGTCGCTTGCCGATGTGGCCGGCGACGTGGTGGCCAAACTCATGTCCCACCACGGCCGCCACCTCGTCCTCCGACCCGAGCAGCGACATCATGCCGAGCGTGACCGTCACCTCCCCCTGTCCGGTCATTGCCGCGCGCGGCGTCGTGGACCGATCCAGCGAAACATGGAAGCCGCAGGGCTGGCCAAGGTAAGTCGTGCAGAGCGGTTGCGCGGCCGCTGTAAGGCGCTGCGAGACAGAGGTGAGGACCACTGTTGCCTGCTCGGCCGAATGCATGCCGCTAGCTGCGGGGACGCCCTGCGCTACGGCCAGCCGTGCCGCATCAAGCTCAGCTGGGTTGACCTGGGGCGGTGCATAGCGGGTACCGCACCCAGCTGTCGGCAACATGGCGAGAAGAGCGCATGCGGGCAGCCAATGCGAGCCGGACATCAAGGTGCTGCGGCATGGTTGGAACGCGCTCACGGCGGCACTGGGTCTGGTACCTGACCGCACAAGATCGCCGCCCACGACAGCTTCTCCGTTCGCTTCCCGAGCTGATAACCGGTCGGATGGCGGCCGGGTTGCCCATGATGACCAACGCGAACCTCACCAGCGCGAATGGGCGCGATGATGCTGAGCTATTCGCTCCACCCGGAGCCGAATGTCCGCCGGTGACAGCTTGCGCATGTCCACGTCCCTTATGCCCATGACTTGGACAATCCTACTTGCCTTCAAAATAAGCCTAGGGCGGATCAAAACTTGAAGTCTGCCTGGTCATACGCCGGACTGAGCTACAGCACGGGTCGCCTCAGCGCAGACATACACAGCCGGCGTGTTGCTGATCAGCAGCCACGGCTTTCGGCGGCTGGATATAATAACCACGCTGGAACCGCCGGCTGAGCCGAGTTGATAACATTTGGTCGAGATAATCAGATTAGATGCCGAGCTTCTGACTGGTGCAAGTGGCTGTGCCCGCCGAAAATCGGTTGTGACCCAGCGATCCCTTAAGCCAGATAACATTGCGCGACGCGTTTTAAGCGGCTCGAAGTGAACAGTCTGAAATACGGCTGTCCTCATTCCCAAAGTCAAGTGTGCGTAACCTTAAGTGCAAATACGTCGCCCGTATCCATCAGTGCAGAACTTATGGTTTTCGGCTTCTTGTAGAACAGAATGTTTGACCGGGAGCAGTAGTATGCGGGAAACATTAGCGGAACTTGCGGACAATACTCCTCCGGACGATCAAGCGACGGGGAATGTAGCGCGGGCAATGCCGGATTCCAGGCATACACGGGCTCCGGCGCCTGCAAGTTGGCGCATTCTCGCGGCCCGGCTGACAGTTCTCGTATGCACCGCATTCCTACTGTTCGGCGGCGCGGCCTGGGCACAGGCACCGCTGGTGATCGTCAAGCTGACAATCCTCAAGGTCAACGACGACGGTGACGACGACGACAACCTGTCGAGCGCGGATTTCTACGTTGCCGGCGCGTTCACGCCAAACGGCAGCCCGGCCATCTCATTCGACAACGAGGCCCAGCGCATTGAGGGTGAAACCACCATCTTCCCGAACTGGGGTTTCGAATTCCCGGCGCCCGGCAATGCCGGCAGAGGGCAACTGAACCTCCAGGTGCTGGACTACGACAGCGGCCTGAACTTCGGTGACGACAAGACGGTCGACGTAACCCTCGATATCGATTTCGGCTCCTGCCTGATCACCAGCCCGGGGCTCTCGCAGCGCTGCGGCTGGGACATTACTGTCCAGCAGAGCGACACGGTTGTCTTCCGCATCGAGGTGCTGTTCCCGCCGAGCTCGCCCGGTCTGCTCGTGCGTTGCCTACAAGATCCGCTGGTGCCCCAGGCAGGCATGCCGGTTACCATCACAATGGACACGCTAGACGCGACCGGCACGCTCAAGATCGCCAGCGAGCTAAATATCGAGATCAACAATACTCAGATGCACCGCGCCACGGCGGTGAACCAAACGACCTACACCTTTACGCCTACCGACCAGCAGTTCTCCCTGCGATGCTGGGCCAGGAACACGGTCGGCGGCAATCCGGATGCCGAGGTGGCAGATACCTGGCGCCGGCAGGTCCGGGTAGGAATGCAGCCCGAGCGGAGCATTCCAATCAGTGTGGTCGGCCCTTCGGCGCGCAGTATAGATATCGTTATTATTCCTGACCGCGATGCGGTGCCGACCATAGGCCCGGCGCCCGGCGCCCCGGGTCTCGCGGATGATGCTAACCTCCAGGCCGACATCAGGCGGGTGCTCTGGAACGGCTTCCATACCGTTCCTTTCTTCCTGGCCAACCAAAACCGGTTCAACTTCTGGATCGCGCGGACGACTGCAGACATCGACGGCACTCCAAGCAGCTGCACTCAAATCGTGCCGCCGGAGGATTGGGACCAGTACGCCTTCGCTGATTCCGGCTGGATCTTCCACACCGACCCGCACCGCGACTGCGCTAACCAGGCCCTGCGGCTCTACGGCGGAAGGATCGACATCCCGCTGACGCCGGTCCACGAGACCGGCCATACGCCCTTCGGATTGGCTGACGAGTACTGCTGCGATGGCGGCTACTTCCAGGCCGAGCAGTTCCCAAACGTTTATACCGACCTCGCCTCCTGTATCGCCGACATCCTCAACGTGGGTGGTTTGCCGGGCGACTGCCGGCCGATCGGTGCCGCGGCCGGAACTTGGCATACCTCCGACCCGATGACCGATGTGATGGGGACGGAACGGCGCACCTTTAACCGCCTGGACCGACGGCGCGTAAACTGGCTGCTCAACCGCTGCGTGAACACCACGGAAGGGTGCTGAGATGCGATCGCTTCGGCTTGTCCTGATGCTCGCTTGCCTCGGGGGACCGACGTTCGCGCAGCCGGTGCCGCCCTCACTGCGAGAGCAAATCGACCCGACCCGCTTCGATGACGGCAACCGTGCCATTGTGCTGCGGGTGCCGCATACGCCGGATCCGCAGCGGCCGACCTCCATCCAGCTAGTGAAATCGCGCGCCTATGTGCGCCGTGGCGACAACGGGCTGATCCTTGTCGAGATTGTCGATCGGGATGGTAAGGTCACCGACAGCTGGCGCGCGCAGCGGCCCCAACCGCGCTCGGGAGAGGCGGCACCGGGAACCGAGGGCCGCTATGCCATCCCCTATACGAAGACCCTCGCCGGCGTCCGCATCACCGACACGGCCAGCAACGCCGCCATCTGGGTCCGGCTGGACGGCGCCATCGAGACCTTCTGCCAGGCTCAGCCAGAGGACGTCGCCTGTGACAAGGTGGATCTGCGAGCCGAGATCCACCCTGAAGGCCCTAGCTCCGAGACGGTGGCGGTCGGCAGCAGCGTGACGATGGCGGTACGCGCAACCTTCTCCAACGCCTTCGGCGAAACTTCCGGCGTGTCGATGTCCGTGGCGCCGTTCTTCGTCTCGCCGAACCTTGACGTCCAGGCGCAGGGCGAAACGGAGTTCACGGAGGGCCGGATCGACGGCAGCTTCCGGCGCATCGAGAGAATCACCTACACGGTAAGCTGCAAGGCCGCTGGGGCAGGACGGATCTTCCCGCAGGCGCGGATCGTAGCAACCGGGGGGGCGGCGGCTGTCGACACTATCCCGGCTAACAACCAAGAGAACACCATTCTCGACGTACTCTGCACGGGGAGCTGAGGCGCGATCCACTCAGCTAAGATGCGGCGCATCAAAGACCAGCCGTTGATTGTCTGGGAAATGCACCACAGGATGCGGTGCCTCTTTGTCGTATTCAAAACTGATGGACGAGGGCGGCGATAGTGTCGGCTCTTCGCCACAATCAGCGTCAGCCGAACTCCGAGGCATGCCAAGGCTCAGCAAGGCTCGAGGACTTCGCACTGCACTTGCCAATCCACCGGGAGCGGCTCCATCAGCACCGGCAACATCATCCCCTTCGCCTGTTGCCCATCCAGGATCGCCTCCACGATTTCCGGCGCCAGCAGCGTGAGGCGGAGAAGCGATCCCAGATGGCCGCGCTCAATCCTCTCGGCCACCGCCATCTCGCTGATCGAGGCATACCACCCCTCGTCCAGCAGTCGCTGGTACCGGAACGCCCGGGCCAGCGCCTTCACCAGCGCCGGGTCCGCTCGTGTGGCCACCGCTGGCGTGCCATCCTGCACAGGCGTCACCACTGTCTTCCGCCCCGGCCAGCGCCGGATGGTCAGTGGCACCCGGACCGTGATGCTGGTCGTCACCCTCATGCCGCCACGCACTCCACACTGGTCGCAGACGCGCCAAGATCCCGAACCAGGCCGGACAGCCCCTCGACCCGCAGTCGAATGTCTGCGCCGCAAGGGCCGACCACCACCCGCTCCACCAACGCCCGCACGATGCGCGCCTGCTCGGCCGGGAACAGCTCGCCCCAGAGCGGATCCAGCCGCTCCAGCGCGTCCCGGACCTCCATCTCGGTCAGGTCAGGTGCTTCGGCCCTCGCCGCCAGCCATGTGCCCACGACGATTTCCGGCTGCCGCAGCAGCGCCCGAACCTGATCGACCACCGCAGTCTCGATCTCGGCGGCCGACACCCGGCGCACAATGCCATCGTCCTCGGCCGCATCGCCCTTCAGCACCCGCTGCGCCACGTAGTAGCGGTACAGGCGCCCATTCTTCCGGCAATGCGTTGGCGACATCGCCCGACCATCGACGCCGAAGATCAACCCCTTCAGCAGCGCTGGCGCGTGCTGCCGGTTCTGGGCGGCTCGGGTCCTCGGGCTGACCTGCAGAGTGGCATGGGCCTTGTCCCACAAGGACTGCGGCACGATCGCCTCGTGCTCGCCGGCGTAGACCTGCCCCTTGTGCGTGACCTCGCCGATGTAGGTCCGGAGGTTCAGGATCTTGTAGACATCGCCCTTATCGAGCGGCCGACCCGACTTGCTGGTCACGCCCTCGGCCTGCAGGCGCCGGACCGTCTCAACGCCCGAGCCGGTCTCGACGAAGAGCTCAAACACCCTCCGAACCCGCGCTGCCTCGACCTCGTTCGCCACGAGCTTCCGATCCCGCACGTCATAGCCGAGCGGCACCTTGCCCCCCATCCACATGCCCCGGGCGCGGGAGGCGGCAAACTTGTCACGGATCCGCTCGCCGATCACCTCGCGCTCGAACTGGGCGAAGCTGAGCAGGATGTTCAGCGTCAGCCGGCCCATGCTGGTCGTCGTGTTGAAGCTCTGGGTGACGGAGACGAAGGTGACGCCATGCGCCTCCATGGCCTCGACCAGCTTGGCAAAGTCCATGAGCGAACGGCTGAGCCGGTCGATCTTGTAAACGACGATGACATCAACCCGCCCCTGCCCGATGTCGGCCAGCAAGCGCTTCAGTGCCGGCCTCTCCAGCGTGCCGCCAGAAAAGCCACCATCGTCATAGCGGTCGCGAACCAGCAGCCAACCCTCGGCGCGCTGAGAGGCGACGTAAGCCTCGCAGGCGTCGCGCTGGGCATCGAGGGTGTTGAACTCCTTGTCCAGACCCTCGTCGGTGCTCTTCCGGGTGTAGACAGCGCAGCGGAGCTTCTTGACCGAGGCTGGCATGACGCCGTCAGTCGGCAGCTTGCGTCGGCTCATGCGCCGGGCCTCCCCTTCAGCCCGAAGAAGGTCCAGCCGTTCCAGCGGGTGCCGGTGATATGCCGGGCGATGGCAGAGAGCGACCGGTAGGGCCGACCCTCGTACTCGAAGTCGTCGGCTCGGACGGTGACCACGTAGTGGACGCCGTCGTACTCGCGGATCAGCCGCGTTCCGGGCAGCGGGTGGCTATCGGCACGGATCCGGCGGAGGACGACGTTGCCGCCGTCCAGCTGCTCGCCGAGCGCTTCCAGCCGTGCCCGGGTTTCGGGCTTCAAGCCGCCATAGGCCAGCTCCTGGATGCGGTAGGCGAGGCGGCTCTGGATGTAGGCGCGGTTGAAGGGCGGCGGCTCCTTGCCGAACAGCTCGCGCCATTGCTGCTTCAGGTGGGCGATTGGCGCGCCCTGTAGGGCTGCCAAGCGGCCCAGGACGTCTGCCGGCGGGATAGCCGCGACGATCGGCTCCGGCGCGGGGGTGACCTTCTCGGTGGCTATGCGGGGCATGCGAGTCTCCGGTTGTTCCGGTTCGCATGCACGCTCTGGTCGGCGTGAAAGTGTAGCGAACTCTCTCCCTGGTCACTGGGCTGTGCGGCGTCGCGGGTGAGATCCTCGGCAGAGTGCCGACGGAGCCGCAACAAGCCGACTCCAAGGATGGAGCAGACCTCGCGGAGGTGAGGCGGGAGCTGGGGGGCTTGGGGCGCTGAGGGCATGGTTCGCGCGTCAAGCTGGTATCGGCAGGGGAAAAGGTACAGCGAAAACAGCGACTTAGAGAGCCGCTGGCGTGACTTAATAAGGGTAGCGAAGGGTACCGTAGCAGAGCGAGGTGATTCGCAAGTACCCTTGGGCCCGCCTGGCAGGCCTGCCAGGACGGAGTGGAGCGGAATCTCGCGCTCCAGTACGCAATTGAAAGTGACTGTGAGATGAGCCTCGCGTCCCCCCAAGCAGAAGCTCTAGACACCTTCCCGCTACCGATGCCGCCTTTAGGCGGCTGGAATCCAATGGAAATACTGAACGCGTATTACCCAGACAAGATGCGTTTATGGGGGGAGGCTGGGCCAGAATTCGACGACTCGCTGAACATCCCCTGGTATGAACTGCTGGGTCGAAAACGCGCAAGGGATGTCTGGATACGTCGCTTATTCTGTGCCTTGCTTTACAGCCGTGACGACCTTGTGGTCACGGGACATAATCTGGAGCAGGGCCTGTACGCTCCCCGCAGTATTTTGCCCAGACATTTATTCCTCACTGCTTACTCGCACGACGGCATCGAAAGAGACGGAAGGGATATTCTAATCACCTTCGACATTCCTGCCGAAACGGTTGTCATCCGATATTGGTCTGGGACGGACAAAGAGTCGCGTCAGCGCAGCGGTTTAAAGCTTGTTGCCATGCGAATTGAAGTGGCGACTGATTGGGAGGGCCGTTGGCAGCCTGCGGCGTCACAAACCGAAAAGCCCCAATCCCAGAATGCGAAGGCACATTTAAAGCAGGATCCAACAGATGCACAAATCGAGCAGTGGCAACGAAACCGTTGCGAGGCTTGGCCGGCCGAGTTGGCGCCTTCGACGGGGCCAAAGTGTTTGGCTGCAGCAAAGGCACACTTCGGATGTGCGATCGGACGCGACCGGTTCTATGGAATTAGGGAGCGCGTCGTTCCCCTGCCCTGGAGGAAACCTGGCCCGCGTCGCTAGGAAGATTATAGTGGGATACCTTCCAGGTCTCTGAATTGGCATACGAATTTCGAGGATTAATATTCCTGACCGGAGGTTTAATGGAGGTTTAGCAAAGCTGCTTGGGTCGCCATAAAGACGAGGTCGCCCGGTGCATCCCGCACCGCTTCGCAACGAGGCGACCTCATGGACAAGCCCACTCCCCGGCACACTGCTGAGCCGGCGCCATCCACTTCCCTGGCCCTGCGGCACATGACGCAACTCGACTTAGCGCGCCGTTGGCGCATTAGCCCGCGCACGCTGGAGCGGTGGCGGTGGCTCCGGCAGGGGCCGCCATACCTAAAGATCGGCGCCATCGTCACCTACAGGGTGGAGGACATCGAAGCGTTCGAAGCAGCGCAGCGCAGGTCGGCATGAAGGACGCCGCCTCGGCCGCCGCCATGAGTGACTCATGGCGGAACCCATCCTTCCGGCGCCGCTGGCAAGAACCGCTGGATCGCTCAGCGTCCTCAGAATCGCCAACCCCCAGCCCCGAAGTGGCGCTGGAGGTCACTGGCCGAGCGCTGCTGGAGCAATGGCGCCGAGAGCGACAGCTGCGTGAGGAGGGCGCAAATGACTGAGTTTGCGCATCTCGAGGCCGACCGGACGCAAATCGGTCGAATGGTTCGATCACTGTTCAAATACGCGGAGCCAAGCGGCTTTGTGTCGCTCCGAGGGTTCTACGAGGACAAACGGCAGGTATTCGAGATCGTCGCTTACGAGGTGGGCGATGACCTCGAGGGGCTGATCGACGAAGCGACGGCCATGGCGACGCGAGCAGCTCGCGCAGCGCAGCCGGTCGTGTTCGCGCCACCAATCGCTGTATTCAACAACGGTCGCTCTGCCGGCGAGAACGACCTTCTCCTGGGTCTGGTCCTCAGTGTCGAGTGTGACCAAAGTCCTGCTGCAGCACGAGCTCAGCTCGAGTACCTGCTAGGACCCGCCACCATCGTCGTTTCTAGCGGTGGTGAATGGCACAACCCTGCAACCGGGGAAGCTGAACCCAAACTGCATCTACACTGGCGCCTTGACGAGCCGACCGCTGACCCTGCGGGGCATAAGAAGCTGAAGCTTGCCCGCGGCCTGGCGACAACTCTCGTGGGTGGCGATCCAAGCAGTGTGCCGGCTTCACATCCTATGCGGTGGCCCGGCACATGGCATCGCAAAGGCGCTCCCCGCATGGCGCAGTTCGTCCAAGAGACGGAGGCGGATCTCAACCTCGACGAGGCGCTCGAGCGGTTGCAGGAAGCCTTTGCGGCGAGGGGGTCCCAACCGAGCGGCGCCCGTCGAAAGAGAGGCTTCAACTTGGACCGGGGCGAGAGCTCCGGGGAGGCGCGGACTGATGCCGAGTTAATAACGGCTATACTGACAGCTGTGGACTACCATCGCCCTATCGCCGCGCTTGCGATGCGGTTGCTGGTGGACGGGGTGATCGACGCCAACGCTGAAAAGTGGTTGCGCGGGATCATGCTCGCTGTCCCTCAAGAAATCCGCGACAGCAAAGATGGCACCGTGGAGCCTGGCCGCTGGCAAGCCCGGTTCGAGGATATTCCTCGTGCGGTTGGGACAGCCCGGGACAAGCTGGGCAAACAGCAAGCTGCCGCCGGTGAAGCGCCGGCTGATGCTGACGGCGATTGCCCAGAGCCTATCGACTTTCTCGGCAGCACCGAGCTGACCGGCACGCCGGAGCTGAAGGCTGAGCATGTTCCTCCTGCCATCTGGCTCTTCGTGAAGGACACCGCCGAGCGGATGGGCGTCGACCCTGCTAGCGTCGTACTGGCTACGCTGGTGTCGCTCGCGAGCGTCGTCCACGATGACTTTGTCCTGCAGCCCAAGCGGTTTGACAACACGTGGACCGAGAGCGCCCGAATTTGGGGCGCAATCGTGGGCGACCCGTCCGTGCTTAAGACCCCGATCATTCGTGCAGCGACCAAGCCGATCGATGCACTGGAGCATGAGGCTCGCCTACGACATGCCGAGGAGGCTCGCCATCACAAGGCAAAGACGAAGGTTTGGAAGGATAGCGGCAGCGACCCAGCCACTGAACCCGAAGCGCCGCAGCAGAAGCGGTACCTCGTAGAAGGAACGACGATCGAGGCTCTGTCCGAAGTGCTCCGAGACGACCCGCTGGCTAAACAATACGCGCCGGCGAGCAAGGTACTCGTCAGGCAGGACGAGATGTCGGAGTTTCTTGCCAATCTCGACCGCTACAAGAGCGGCGGCACAGGGGGTGGTGACCGCGGCGCCTATCTCCGGCTCTACAACGGCGGGCGCTATACGATCGATCGAATCCAGCGAGGCACCTTTTCCATCCCAAACTGGTCGGCTACCTTTCTGGGTGGTATCCAGCCGGAGCCGATCCAGCGTATCGCCCAGAACGCTGCCGATGACGGTCTCCTGCAGCGATTTATCTATGTCGTCCCATGTTTGCCGAACGAAGGGGTCGACCGAGCGCCAGATTGGCAAGCCTCTGCTCGCTACGAAGCATTGTTCCCGGTGCTCGCGGATATGCGGCCAGATGAGACCCGCTTCGGGACTCCTGCCGGTCCGGTCGCGTTGCATCGTGACGCCCACGCTCACCGCGAGGCCATCGAT
>NZ_JCACHA010000584.1:0-18749 GCF_059503625.1 Skermanella sp. | reverse complement strand
AGGCATTGCCCGATCTCCTTAAAAGCGGCGGGACGACCCCCGCCGCCCGGCCCCGCCGACCTGCGGGGCCTTTCAAGCGTGTTGCCGGGTTCCTGCTGTCCGTCGCCCTGACGTTCCTGGGGCTGCTGCTCGTCACGTTCCTGATCGGCCGCGTCGTGCCGATCGATCCCGTTCTGGCCGCCGTCGGCGATCGCGCCAACGCCGAGACGTATGAGCGGATGCGGATCGAGATGGGGCTGGACCTGCCGCTCTGGCAGCAGTTCATCCGCTATGTCGGCGATGTCCTGCAAGGCGATTTCGGCACTTCGGTCCTGACCTCGCAGCCGGTGCTGGACGATATCAGCCGCGCCTTCCCCGCTACGCTGGAACTCGCGACCGCCGCGATCTTCATCGGCGTCGCCGTCGGCGTTCCCGCCGGGGTCTTCGCCGCCGTCCACCGCGGGCGCTGGCCGGACCATCTGGTCCGTGTCCTGGGGCTGGTCGGCTACTCGGTGCCGGTCTTCTGGCTAGGTCTGGTCGGACTGCTGCTGTTCTACGCCAAGCTGGACTGGGCGCCGGGGCCCGGAAGGCTGGACGTGTTCTACGACGGGCTGGTCGATCCGGTGACCGGCGTCATCACGGTGGACGCCCTGCTGGCCGGGGAGACCGAGATCTTCTGGAACGCCCTGTCGCACCTGATCCTGCCTGCATCCATCCTGGGGTATTTCAGCATCGCCTATATCAGCCGCATGACGCGGAGCTTCATGCTCGACCAGTTGCGTCAGGAATACATCACGACCGCCAGGGTCAAGGGCATGTCGGAAACCCGCGTGATCTGGCGCCACGCGCTCGGCAACATCGCGGTGCCGCTGATTACGGTGGTGGCATTGTCCTACGCCAACCTGCTGGAAGGATCGGTCCTGACGGAGACGGTCTTCGCGTGGCCCGGCCTCGGCCTCTACATCACCAACTCGCTGCTCAACGCCGACATGAACGCCGTGCTGGGCGGAACCCTCGTCGTCGGCGCCGTCTTCATCGGCCTCAACATGCTGTCCGACCTGCTCTACCGCCTGCTCGACCCGAGGGCGAAGAAATGACCGCCCGTGACTGGCTGCTGAGCGATACGCCGCAGTCGCGGTCCCAGGCGCGCATGGGCCGCCTGTACGGCGGCTGGCTCACCTTCACCGGCAACAAGCTGGCGATGGTCGGCCTCGGCATCGTCGTGGCGCTGATGCTGATGGCGCTGCTGGCGCCGCTGATCGCCACGCATCATCCCTTCGCCCAGGACCTGGCGAACAGGCTTCAGCCGCCCAGCGCCGCCAACTGGTTCGGCACCGACCAGTACGGCCGGGACATCTGGTCGCGCGTCGTCTACGGCTCGCGCCTGACGCTCTACATCGTACTGCTGGTGGCGCTGACCGCCCCGGTGGCCGGCCTGCTGATCGGCACGATCTCCGGCTATCTCGGCGGCTGGACCGACATCGTGCTGATGCGGATCACCGACGTCTTCCTGGCGTTCCCCAAGCTGATCCTGGCGCTGGCCTTCGTCTCGGCGCTCGGTCCCGGAATCGAGAACGCCGTGATCGCCATCGCGATCACCTCCTGGCCGCCCTATGCCCGCATCGCGCGGGCGGAAACGATAACCATCCGGAACAGCGACTTCATCAGCGCCGTCCGCCTTCAGGGCGCCTCCCCGGCCCGGATCATCCTGGGCCACGTGGTTCCGCTCTGCACCTCCTCGCTGATCGTCCGGGTGACGCTGGACATGGCCGGCATCATCCTGACCGCCGCCGGCCTCGGCTTCCTGGGCCTCGGCGCCCAGCCGCCGCTGCCGGAATGGGGCGCCATGATCTCGACCGGACGGCAATACCTGCTGGACCAGTGGTGGGTCGCCACCCTGCCCGGCATCGCCATCTTCGTCGTCAGCCTCGGCTTCAACCTGCTGGGCGACGGCCTGCGCGACGTGCTGGACCCGAAGAACTGATGACCGCTTCTCCATCCGCAACGCCCCTCCTGACCGTGGAGAACCTGCGCGTCCGCTTTCCGTCCCGCACCGGCTTCACGGAGGCGGTGCGCGGCGTCTCCTTCACAGTCGGGCGCGAGAAGCTGGGCATCGTCGGCGAATCCGGTTCCGGCAAGTCGGTGACGGGCCGCTCCCTGCTCCGGCTGGTGGCGCCGCCGGGCGAGGTCACCGCCGATAGGATCGACTTCGACGGCACCGACCTGCTGCACGCCTCGGAGCGCAAGATGCGGGAGATACGCGGCCAGCGGATCTCGATGGTCATGCAGGATCCCAAGTTCTCGCTGAACCCCGTGATGACCGTCGGCCGCCAGATCGCGGAAGCCTACCGCGTCCACACCAAGGCCAGCCGGTCCGAAGCACGCCGGCGCACGCTGGATATGCTCGAGGCCGTGCGCATCCGCGACCCCGAGCGGGTCTTCGACCTTTACCCTCACGAGGTTTCGGGCGGCATGGGGCAGCGCATCATGATCGCGATGATGCTGATCCCCGACCCCGACCTGCTGATCGCGGACGAGCCGACATCCGCCCTCGACGTGACGGTCCAGATGCAGGTTCTCGCCATCATGGACGAACTGTGCAGCAGCCGGGGCATGGGCCTGATCTTCATCAGCCACGACCTCAACCTCGTCGCCTCCTTCTGCGACCGCATCCTCATCATGTATGCCGGGCGGGTGGTCGAAACCTGCCGCGCCGGCGAGTTGCACGCGGCCAAGCATCCCTACACCCGTGGCCTGCTGGACAGCCTGCCCCGCCTGGACGACGACCGCCCTGAACTCCCCGTCCTGACCCGAGATCCCGCCTGGGCGGCGGAGGGCGGACGATGACCCCGGCCATGATCGGCATCGAAGACCTCGACGTCACCTTCGGCTACGGCGCCGCCGCCGTCAACGCGGTGCAAAACGTCACCTTCCGGGTCAAGCCGGGAGAGAGCTTCGGACTGGTCGGCGAATCCGGGTCCGGCAAATCCACCGTCCTGCGGGCGGTGTCCGGGCTGAACCCGGACTGGTCCGGCTCCCTCTCGCTCGACGGCCAAACGCTCGGACGCCAGCGCGACAAGGCGTTCTACAAACGCTGCCAGATGGTCTTCCAGGACCCCTACGGCTCCCTGCACCCGCGCCACACGGTCGACCGCATCCTGGCGGAGCCGGTCGCCATCCACGGCCTCGGCGATGCCGACAAGCGGATCGACCGTACGCTGCGCGAAGTCGGCCTCGGCCCGCAGTTCCGCTTCCGCTTTCCGCACCAGCTTTCCGGCGGCCAGCGCCAGCGCGTCGCCATCGCCCGCGCCCTGATCCTGGAGCCACGCGTCCTGCTGCTGGACGAGCCGACCTCGGCGCTGGACGTCTCCGTCCAGGCGGAAATCCTGAACCTGCTCAAGCGCCTGCGGGCGGAGCACGCCCTGACCTACATCCTCGTCAGCCACAACCTCGCCGTGGTCGCCTATATGTGCGACCGGCTGGCGGTGATGAACCGAGGCCGCGTGGTCGAGGAACTGGATGTCGAAAGCCTGCGCCGAGGGGAGGCGCGGCAGGACTATACCCGGCAGCTATTGCTGGCCAGCCAAGGCTACGACCGCGCCGTCGCCGACAGCTTCAAGGATTTCGCCTAGAATACAGGAAGGGGCAGGCTCACGCGGCCGCCGGCCACGTGCTGACGGGGCGGAGGGAAAGCGACGAATTGCCGTAGCGCTCATCGAAGGTCACTTCGGCCCCGACCCAGTCCGGCAGTTCGATCTCCTGCTCGGCATGTTCCAGTTCGATCTCCGCCACCACCAGGCCGCTGTTGCGGCCGTCGAACACGTCGATCTCCCAGGTCATCCCGGCGAAGCCGACTTCGTAGCGCGTCTTGCGGATGAGCGTTTCGGGCGGAAGCCGGGACAACAGAACCGACGCCCACGAAAGAGGCACCGCCCGTTCGAATTCCGGACGGACCAGACCGCGCCGGTCACCCTTGATCGTCAGGAACGCCTGATCGTTCCTTATCCGGACACGGGCCTTCTGTCCGCCGTTGCCGTTGTCGAAGGAGATATAGCCTTGCACTATCCTGTCACCGTGGCGACAGAAATGCCGGACATCCTGGCAGACAAGGAACCTTCGTTCGATCTCGAATGACATAGCTGCCAGCCGACGCTGTTGACGCGAGGGAGAGTAGACCGATACCGCGACGCGGTAAAGGCCCATCCTCACTTATGTCATAGCCCACATTACCTCTTTAGTCATGAACCTATTTCGCGGCACGGATTGTTGAGATAGCGAACGGGCGGCAAGTTGCCGGCCCGCCGCTTCCCTATTGGTCCCTGTCTCCCCATGCCGGCACGAGAAGAAGACACCAAGTCCATCGGCGGCATCCTGCCGCGCCCCCGCCTGCCAGCCTCGCTGTCCCCCTTCCGCTACCCGATGTTCCGGGCGATCTGGCTGGCGACCCTGATGTCCAACATGGGCGTCTGGATACAATCCGTGGGTGCGGCATGGCTGATGACGTCGATCACCGACAGCGCCCCGATGGTGGCGCTGGTCCAGTCGGCCACCGCCCTTCCCGTGCTGCTGTTCTCGCTGTTCGGCGGCGCGCTGGCGGACCTGTGGGACAGGCGGCTGGTCTTCATGACCGGCCAGATCATCGTCCTGTCCGGCGCCACGCTGATCGCGGTGCTGGAAGGCGCCGGGGCCGTGACGCCGTGGCTGCTGCTGGCGCTGGTCTTCATCCTCGATACCGGCTCGGCCCTGCGACAGCCGGCATATCAGGCGACCGTGGGCGATCTGGTCCCACGGTCGGAACTGCCGATGGCGGTGGCGCTCAACAGCATCGGCTTCAACATCGCGCGGTCGGTCGGCCCCGCCATCGGCGGGCTGGTCGTCGCCGGCTTCGGGGTGCAGGCGTCGTTCATCCTAAACGCCGTGTCCAACGTCTTCATCATCGGCGTCCTGCTGATGTGGCGGCCCAAGCGCCCGGTGGACGAGTTGCCGCGCGAGCATCTGCTGCCGGCGATGGTCAGCGGCCTCCGCTATGTCGGCGGTTCTCCGACCGTCCTGACCGTGATGCTCCGCTGCTTCGTCTTTACCGGTCTGGCGGGCGCCGTCTGGGCGCTGCTGCCGCTGGTGGCCCGGCAGGACCTCGGCGGCGGCCCTTCCACCTACGGCATCCTCCTGACCAGCCTGGGCGTCGGCGCCATCATCGGCGCGCTCAACATCGGCACTCTCCGCCGGCGGACCAGCGGACAGGTCATGGTGGCGCTGGGCACCGCCTGTTTCGCGGTCGCGACGCTGGTCGCCGGACTGATGCAGAGCCTCTACGCCGTTGTCCCGGCGCTGGTGCTCGGCGGAGCGGCCTGGATGACGACGCTGTCCAGCTTCAACGTCATGGTGCAGCTCTCCGCCGCCAACTGGGTCAAGGCGCGCGTGCTGTCGATCTATCAGATGTCGCTGTTCGGTGGACTAGCTTTGGGAAGCTGGGGCTGGGGCCACGCCGCCGAAGCGATCGGCACCGGTCAGGCGCTCACCATCGCCGGAGCCGCCCTGCTCGCCAGTCTCGTCCTCGGCTTCCGGTTCCGCCTGCCGGCCAACATCGCGCCCGACCTGTCGCCGATCACGGCCCTGCCCCGGCCGACGCTGGCGCCCGGCGTCGATGCCGGGCCGGGATCGGTCGCGGTGACCGTCGAATACGACGTCGATCCCGCCAAGGCCGCCGCCTTCTCCGCCGCGATGCGTTCGCTCCGCCGTCTCCGCAAGCGGGACGGAGCGGTGCGCTGGACGCTCTACCAGGATGCGGCCAAACCCAGCCGCTGGGTCGAAGCCTTCCTGCTGCCGTCCTGGCTGGACGACCTGCGCCATCAGCGGCGCGCGACCATGGCGGACCGCGGGACGCTGGACCGCGTCCGCAGGTTCCACCAGGGAAGCGAGCCGCCGCGCGTGTCGCACCTGCTGGCGCGCGGCACCCCCCGCATGGGATGGCCGCCGGGTGCCGACGCGGCGGAGTGACCTAACGGCGCTCAGGCGGCGTAGCGCCGGATCATGGTGGCGCAGAACTCGGCGAACTCCTCCGGGACCTGCGGCGCGCTGGTATGGTGCGGAGCGATGCCGCGATGCTCCGGCGTGAAGCAGAAGGTCACGGTCACGTCGAACTCCTCCAGCGCCAGCATCTGGCGGTCGAACCACTCCATCGCGTTCGGCCGGAAGCTGTCGGCCCAGCTCAGGCCCGTCCGCAGGTGACGCACGCCCAATTCCCGCATCGTGCGTACGGCATCCTCCAGCCGGTGGTCCTCGAAATGGAACCACTGGCACAGGCCCATGTCCGGCGCGTAGTTGTGGAAGTGCCGCATCGCCAGCTTGGGCGAACCGTCTTCCCGGATCAGCCCCATGTAGAAGTGCCTGTAATAGGAAGACCCCTCCGCTTCCCGGTGGCGGGTCGTCGCCTCCCACGAGCGCGGCAGGTCGTAGAGGCTATACCAGTGGATGCGCGGTACCCGGCCGATCAGCAGGTCCGCCGTCCGCTGAAGACCGAACTCCTGCACTTCCTCGGCCCCGAAGGTCGAAACGCCGACTTCCGTGACCCAGACCGGCAGGTTGGTGACGGACTGGATCTCCTTCAGCCGCTCCGGCCACTCGTCGATCTGCCACAGGTTCCAGTCCAGCGGAAAGCCGTGCAGCGCCACGACGTCCAGGTTGTCCAGAACGCCCCGCTCCTGAAGCTTCAGGATGAAGGCCGGATCGATCGGCGAGATGCCGCCCAGGACCCGCAGCAATCCGGGAGCCTCGGCCGAGATCGCCTGACCCGCCAAGGTCGCCATCCGCCCAAAGCCGATCCAATCGGGGTCGATCTCCGGGTCCCAATGGGACTTGTTGTTGGGCTCGTTCCAGATCATCGCCGCTTCGATCATTCCTGTCCCCTCGCTGGATAGACTGCCCCGATACCCGGTGCCGCGCGTTCGACCCGCCGGCAGAGATAGACCTCTTCCTCCGCCCGCTCCCTGATTTCGAATCCGCTGTCGCGGAGCATGGCCTCGACGCAGGCGCGGTTGGGAATCCACCAGTTGCTGTCGTCGTGGGAATAGCGGTGCTCGACGAAGTGCATCTTCGGATAGCCCGGCCGGTCGAAGATCTTCGTCTCCTCGATCGGGTAGTCGGGTTCCAGCGGCTCGACATCGGCGCTGCCGCGCTGCATCGACTGGAACAGCATCAGGTCGCGCGCGACATGGTCGTGGATCAGGTCCAGCGCCAGCAGCGGGTGCCGCAGGTGGTACAGCACGCCCATGAAGATGACGAGGTCGAAGCGCTCGCCCAGCTTGGCCACGTCGTAGACCGACAGATTGCGGAACTCGATCTCGACGCCGCTCATTTCGGCAGCGAAACGGGCTTGGTTCAGGTACATCGTTTCGGTATCGACAGCGACGACGCGGTCGGCGCCCCGGCGCTTCATCTCGATCGAATAGAAGCCGCCGTTGCAGCCGATATCCAGCACGGTCATGCCGCGCAGGTCCTTCGGCACGGCATGGGCGAAGTGCCGCCACTTGACGTTCGGATAATCGCCCAGGAAATGGTTCGGGGCGGTTCGCACGCCCTTCAAGTCGATGTTGTGAAACCACTGGCCCAGATCGTCGATCCGGCGCCTGATATCGTCCTGCTCGCTCATTATGCTTCCTCGTTGATTCGCAGGATTCGGGGTCCCCAGGGACCGATTTCGACGGTGCTGATGGAAGCGGGTGCAATCTCCAGCCGCAGGAGCAGGTCGGCCGGCATGCCGAGCCAGTGCGTCAGCAAAGCCCTGATCACGTCGCAATGGGTGACCAGCACCGTTGCGCTACCGCCGGCAAGAGTCTCCACGTGGCGCAAAGCGCGCGCCTGGACCTCCAGCATCGTCTCGCCGCCCGGCGGCCTCGTGCCCGTGCGGAAGTGGTTCCAGCGCCGCCAATCCTCGCGCTCCTCCAACTCCTCGAAAGAACTGCCGGTCCAGCCGCCGAAATTGATCTCCATCAGGGCATCCGCCTGGACCGGGACGAGTCCCAGCCGCTCCGCGATGATGATCGCGGTCTCGCAGGTCCGCTCCAGCGGACTGCACTGCACGGCGTCGACAGGGCCGCCATCCGCCAAGCGCTCGGCTGCGCGATGCGCCTGCTCTCGTCCCGCGTCCGACAGCCTTACGCCGGACAAACGTCCGGCAAGGACGTCCGGCGGCAGTACGTGGGAGCCGTGACGGACCAGATGGACGGTCTTGGTCACCATGGCTTCAGCCACCCGGCAACCGCAACGTCAGGACTCGCCGGCAATGAAGCGGAGGGTCCGGGCACGGGCTTCGGCATCGGTGAACTGCTGCGGCGGCGACTTCATGAAATAGCTGCTGGGGCCGATCAGCGCACCGCCGATCCCCCGGTCCATCGCCAGCTTCGCGCAGCGGACCGCGTCGATCACGACGCCGGCCGAATTGGGCGAGTCCCACACTTCCAGCTTCAGCTCGCAGTTCAGCGGGACATTGCCGAAGGTCGTGCCTTCCATGCGGATGTAGCACCATTTGCGGTCGGCCAGCCAAGGGACGTAATCACTGGGACCGACATGGGCGTTCTCGTTGGACAGCGGCACGTCCATCTGGCTGGTCACGGCGTTGGTCTTGGAAATCTTCTTCGATTCCAGCCGGTCGCGTTCCAGCATGTTCTCGAAATCGGCATTCCCGCCGAAATTGAGCTGGTATGTGCGGTCCAGCCGCACGCCGCGTTCGCGGAACAGGTTGGTCAGGACGCGGTGGACGATGGTGGCGCCTACCTGTGACTTGATGTCGTCGCCGATGATCGGCAGCCGCTTCTCCTCGAACCGGCGGCGCCAGACGTCGCGCGACGCGATGAAGGAGGGAATGCAGTTGACCAGCGCGCAGCCCGCCTCCAGCGCCTGACCCGCATACTGCTCGGACCCGACGGGAAGGTAGGACACCATAACATCCGCGCGGGTGGCGCGGAGGATGCCGACGACATCGGCGACGGGCCGTTCCGATTCCGTAACGATCTGCCCGAGATATTTTCCCAGGCCGTCCAGCGTCGGTCCGCGCTCCACGGTCACGCCGGTCTTCGGCACCTCGGCGAATCGGATCGTGTTGTTGGGCGGCGCCCAGATCGCTTCCGCGACGTCACGGCCGACCTTGCCGTCGGCCACGTCGAAGGCGGCGACGATCTCGATGTCGCCGATATGGTATCCGCCCAGCGTGACATGCATCAGCCCGGGGACCTGCTCGTCTTCCGGTGCGTTCCGGTAATACTCCAGGCCCTGCACAAGCGATGACGCACAATTGCCTACGCCGACGATCGCTAGGCGAACCTTTTTTCCACTCACTTACTTGCTCCATATCGATGTTTGGTTGCCGGCCGGCGGGCCAGCGGGAGGGAGCTATCGCCCGTACGGAATGGCGTCAGGCGAAACACGCCATCCGACGCCTTGTTCCCCACGGCTTTTCCTCGGTCGTCGGCCCACACAGTCGGGCCATCCGGCCATGCCATGAAGATCATTAGAATCCACATGGTCGTATGAAAAAAAACCGACTTTCCTGATCGAATACATCTGCCTCATTCTATGGTCTCTGATTTGTGTAGTTGCTTTCAAAACAAAATCTTCGAAGTCGATTGTAACAAATCATTGAAACGACTTCTTGGCACCTCGGATTTCCAATAGTTTCATGATGAAGGTCAGATTATGACTATCGACAGAATGGAATGTGTTGTCATCGGTGCTGGAACGGCGGGTGCCGCCGTTGCGCGCCGATTGGCCATAGCGGGACACGAGGTCATGCTGATCGCCCGGCGCGGACGCGATGCGGACGACGGCAACGGCCTCGTGCCCGGACCGGGCTGGCCGGAACCCATCGAAGCCGCTGTGCTGGACCGGCCGGACACTCTGCGCGCCATTCTCCGCGCGCGGAGTTCCGAGGCGCTGAAATCCTATTGCAGACTCACCGGCACGCCTCTGTCCCTGACCGGCCAGTTGGTCGTCGCGCGCAGTGCGATGGAATGGCAGGCGCTTGCCGCCCTCAAGTCCGAAATCGACGGCGCGGCCGCTCCCGGACAGCCGCCTGCCCGGCTTCTCGATGCCGGTGAGGCCATCGGGCTCGAACCGGGCCTCAAATGCGTCGGAGCGCTTTTGGCCGAAGATGCCGGTATCGTCGATGGCGACGCCCTGCGCCTGAACCTCCGCATCGACGCGGAAAATCGCGGCGCCTACGTGACGGAGGACAGCCGGCTCGTCGCGGCCTATCCGATGGGACGGGGCTTCGAACTCGATCTGGCCGGCCATCCCGGAGAATTGACGACGCTCCGTTGCGACATCCTGATCAATGCCGCCGAGGAAGTCGAAGCCTATCAGGTGGCGGCCCGCATCGGCGGCATGAAACAACACTTGCCCGGCGGCATGCCGCCGACGCCCGGCAAACGCTATCACCTCGAAGGAACGGCGCCATTCCAGCGCCTTGTGGTGCCAAGCTGCCTGGACGAGGATGCATCGGCCCTGTTCTACCCCGGCTTCCGGGGCGACAGCTGGCTGGACGTGACGCATGCCCATGAAGACGGCGCGGACATCGAAATCCAGACGCCGGTGCAGCACGGCATCAGGGGGCTGGTCAACGTGTTCGGGATGGATGCCCGCAGCGAGACGAGCATAGCACTGGCGCTCGCCGACGCCATCATCGACGGCATCGCGGACCAGCCGCAACGAGGCTTCTTTCCAGGGGTTACGGGCAAGCTCGTCATGGCCTGAATAGCCCGGCCACCGTTAACCTAAACGCTGCATTAACCATGCAGCGGGTAGTGTGCCGTCACCGGCCTGAACGGCATCCGGTGACAGCGCGAGACGTTATGACGACACCCGGCAGCATCCCTTTTCATTCCACGGATCAACGTACACCCCAGACCGGCATCTTCGGCCTTTACAGGGCGTTCTGGCGATATGCCGCCGGCAACAGGCCGCTGGTGGCGCTGTTCATGTCGCTGCTGTTTGCGGCACAGGCCGTACGCCTGACGATCCCCTGGTACTTCGGCCAGGCCGTCAACGCGATCCAGACCGCCGGCGGCCAGGACTTGGCGCTGGCCGGCTGGAACATGGCCATGATGTTCGGCGCCTGCGTAGTGGCCTGGGCGATGCACGGTCCGGGCCGGGTACTGGAACGGTTCATGGCGGTCCGAATCCGGGAGAAGTTCGCCGACACGCTCTACGCTAAGGCCGTGGCGCTGCCGCTGCGCTGGCACGAAAGTCATCACTCGGGCGAAACGATCCAGCGCATGGCGAAATCGACCCAGGCGTTGTTCGGCTTTTCCCAGAACCAGTTCATCTATCTCCAGAACGGCGTCAGCCTGATCGGTCCCTTGGCGGCGCTCTGCCTCGTCTCCTCCGCGACAGGGACTGCGGCGGTCATCGGCTACGCCCTGATCTTCGCCATCCTGATCCGGTTCGATCGCATCATGGTCCACCTCCTGCTGGAGGAGAACCGCTTCGAGCGTCGTTACAATGCCGAACTGATCGACTGCCTGGGCAACATCTCCACGGTCCTGACCCTGCGGCTCCAGGCGGCCACCCGTTCGGCGGTAGCCACCCGGCTGACAGCCGTGTTCGCTCCTTTGCGGCGCGGCGTCGTCATCAACGAGGCGAAATGGTGCGCCATCGACCTGCACAACAACGGCAACCGTTGCGGACTGGTCGTCCTGTACGCGTGGCTTGCCTGGCGGAGCGAGGGCTTCATCCTGCTCGGCACCGCGGTCATGGTACACCAGTACTCCCAGCAGATCGGCAACGTCGTTGGCTCGATGGCGACGAACTGGCAGGAACTTGTCCGCTATCAAGCCGATATCGGCAGCGCCGACGAGATCATGGCGGCGCAGCCGCGTCCGTCCTCCTCGGCCCTGCCGGTGCCGGACGACTGGCGCGAGATCCGCATCGACGGGCTCGATTTCACCCACGCCGGGCGGCGCGGACATGCGCCGGCCTTCGGCGTCCCTACCCTCAGCGACCTGTCGCTGACGCTCAAGCGCGGCGGCAGGATCGCCTTCGTCGGCGAGAGCGGATCGGGCAAGAGCACGCTGCTGCGCATCCTGGCCGGACTGTACGAGGCCGACCGGGTTTCCATCGCCATCGACGGCACGCCCCGTCCCGATCTCCGGGATCTGGCGCCACTGGCGACGCTGGTTCCCCAGGACCCGGAAGTGTTCGAGGGAACCCTCTCCCAGAACATCACGATGGGCATATCGTGGCCATCGGAAACGGTGGAGCGGGCCTGCGACCTCGCCTGCCTCGCCTCCGTGGTCGCGCGCCTGCCTGCCGGCCTGGACAGCGAGATCACGGAACGCGGCCTCAACATGTCGGGCGGCCAGAAGCAGCGTCTGGCGCTGGCTCGTGGTATCCTGGCATCGCGCGGCAGCTCGCTCATCATGCTGGACGAGCCGACCAGCAGCATGGACCCCGTTACCGAAGCCCGCCTCTACGACAATCTCCTGGCGGAGTTCCCCGACGCCTGCATCGCATCGTCGATCCACCGGCTGCACCTGCTGAACCGCTTCGACACGATAGTCTGGATGGCCGACGGCAAGGTCGTGGACTCGGGCTCGCTTGCGGAGTTGCTGAGCCGCCAGCAGGCGTTCCGTACGCTCTGGCAGAACTACGCCGGCAGCCAGCCCGCCGCACCGGCCGGGCATGGGGATCTGGTGCTGGCGGCCTGACTTCAATCCGGCATGCTTTGGACCCGGCAGACTTGGACCCGGCAGTCTTCGTCCCGTATGCCTGCCCCCGCAGCTTTGGGGGTCGCGTCCCGGCATCCCGCGAGGCAGGATGCCGGCCTCGCATCAACCTGCCCTTTGCCGGAAGCCCGCCCGTAATCATGCTGCCGATCGTCCGCTCCATCTCGTCCCTCCTGATGGCCGTAGCCCTGCTGATGCTGGGCAGCGGGATGCTCAGCACGATGATCGGCGTCCGGCTGTCGGGCGCCGGCGTCGGCGCCATGGCCATCGGTTTCGTCATGGCCGCCTACTATGCCGGTCTCACGGCGGGATCGCTCTACGGCTACCGGATCATCGTCAAGGTCGGGCACATCCGGGCCTTCGCCGCCTTTGCCGCCGTCTTCTCGGTAGCGACCCTGGGACATGCGATCCACATCGATCTCGTTCTCTGGGGTCTGCTCCGGCTGGCCGAAGGCTTCTGCATGGCCGGCCTGTTCATGTGCATCGAAAGCTGGCTGAACGAACGCGCGACCTCGAAGACGCGCGGCCAGATGCTGTCGCTCTACATGATCACCCTCTATGGGGCCATGGCCGCCGGGCAGCAGTTGCTGATGCTGGACGATCCCAGCGGCATGCTGCGCTTCATCGTCACCGCGATGCTGACGTCACTGGCGCTTGTGCCGGTAGCGCTGACGCGCAAGGGACCGCCCGTCCTCCCCGACATCGCGTCGTTCGGCCTGCGCCGCCTGTACGAAGCCTCGCCGCTGGGGATATTCGGCACCTTCGCCAGCGGGCTGGTGACCGGCGCCATCTACGGTCTGGCGCCCGTCTACGGCACCGAAGCGGGGTTCGGCAATGCCGGGACCGCGCTGTTCATGACCGTGATCATCCTGGGCGGCGTGGCGCTTCAATGGCCCTTGGGCAAGCTGTCCGACCTGTTCGACCGCCGGACCGTCATCCTTGGGCTTTCGGCGGCACTGGTCGCCGCCAGCCTCGGCATGGTGTCGGTGAGCGGGATGGTGGGCGGCACGGATGGCCAGGTCGTCATGGTCGCCGTCGCGGCCTTGTTCGGCGGCCTGTCCTTCACGCTCTATCCGGTCTGCGTCGCCCACACCAACGACCATATCGACAGGTCCGAACTGGTCCAGGCCAGTGGCGGGCTGATTCTCTCCTATTCCGCCGGAGCCACGATCGGACCTCTGGCCGGATCCGCCGTGATGTCGGCCCTGGGCGGTCCCGGATTGTTCGTCTTCACCGCGGCCAGCGCCGCATCCGCGGTGGTATTCGGCCTCTATCGCATGATGAAGCGCCCGGCTCTCCCGGCGGAAGCACAGGGTCCGTTCCGCAGCCTGCCCCGCACGACGCCGGTCGTCAGCCCGCTCGATCCGCGCGGCGACGACGAACCGCAGCTCTCGCTCGACCTTGAAAACGAGATTCCCGGCGGCCGCCGCGCCGCCGGATAAAAGTCTTCCGTCCCCCCATTGGTTCCGGGAAGCGAGCGGGATATGCTTGGCCGGCCTTAAATGCCCTTCCCGTTTTTCCAGTGGAGTTCAGTTCATGGCCGCTCGCGCGCTAACCTTTTTCAAAGGCCGGTGGCTCGAAGGCAATCCCGGCATCATCGGCCCCATGAGCCATTGCATGTGGCTGTCCTCCGTCGTGTTCGACGGTGCCCGCGCCTTCGAAGGCGTGACGCCGGACCTTGACCTGCATTGCGAACGGGTGATCGCCTCGGCCCATGCCCTGGGTCTCGCCCCCATGCTGACGGCCGGCGAGATCCACGAACTGGCGCTCGACGGCATCGGGCGGTTTCCCGCCGGCAGCGCCCTCTACATCCGGCCGATGTTCTTTGCGGAGGAAGGCTGGGTGATGCCGGACGCGGCGAGCACCGCCTTCTGCCTGACCATCCACGAATCCCCCATGCCCGCCGCCGCAGGCTTTAGCGCATGCCTGTCCACCAAGCGCCGCCCCCTGCCCGGCACGGCGCCGACCGACGCCAAGGCATCCGCCCTTTACCCCAATGCCGGGCTGGCGATCCGCGAGGCCATGGCGCGCGGCTTCGACAACGCCATCCTGCTGGACCCCCTGGGCAATGTCGCGGAGTTCGCGACCGCCAACCTGTTCATCGCCAAGGACGGCGTCGCCCACACCCCCGTCTGCAACGGGACATTCCTGAACGGCATCACCCGCCGGCGCGTGATCGGACTGCTCCGCGACGCCGGCATCCCGGTCCATGAGCGCACCGTCACCTGGGCGGAGGTGCTGGACGCGGACGAAGTCTTCTCCACCGGCAACTACTCCAAGGTCGTGCCGGTCACCAGGGTCGAGGACCGGACGTTCGGGCCGGGCTCCGTCGGACGGCGCGCCCGAGACCTCTACTGGGATTTCGCGCACCGGTGACGCCGCCAGCCACGCCCTTCATGAAGTCAGCTGATCTCCGAGTTCGGGAGGAGACACCGTGAGCAATCCCATCTCCAAGGAAACCAGGGCGCTTGTCCGGATCCTGGACCATCACGGCATCGGTGCCGTCCTAGACGTCGGTGCCAATGTCGGCCAGTACGCGACCCGGCTGCGCCAAGGCGGCTGGGAAGGCAGGATCGTCTCCTTCGAACCGCTGCCCGATGCGTACGCCGCCCTGGAGAAGGCCGCGGCGTCCGACGACCGGTGGGAAGTGGCGCCGAGGATGGCGCTTGGGGCCTGTGCCGGAACGGTGTCGCTGAACGTGTCGGCCGAGTCCGACATGAGTTCCTCCCTCCCCTTCCTGCCCGAGATGGCCGACCTGCTGGACAGCGCTGCCTATACCGGTACAGTGTCCGCACCGCTGGCCCGCCTGGACGACCTGTTCGATAGGTATGCCGGAAATACTGACCGCGTCCTGCTGAAGATCGATACCCAGGGCACAGAAGCGGCGGTGCTTGAAGGCGCATCGGGAAACATGGAACGCATCTACGGTATCCAGCTTGAACTCTCCATCGTTCCCGTTTATCTCGGCGAGCGCACTTATCTGGACATGATCGCGGTTATGGGTAAACTAGGTTTTCAACCGGCGCTATTCATTCCAGGATATTTTAATCATCGGTCGGCGCGACTGATCTCCATGGACGGCATCTTCATACGTAACTGAGTAAATTTCACTTAATCATCTGTAAATGACTTCTCCCCCATATCTATAGTTCCAACAACGCGACATCCCGAAAATTCTCACCGGGACAGTCGGAAGTGATCCGTGGCCTTGCATTCTGTTTCGCGAAAGTGACTTCATGACGACGATCCTGATCATCGACGACAGCCAACTGGCCCGCAATATGGTGTCGGGGATGGTGCGCGGGGCCCGGCCCGACTGGTTCATCGTAACGGCCAAGAATGCCGATGACGCATTGGAGAAGGTCAACGATATCGTTCCCGACGTGGCGATCGTGGACTTCAACATGCCCGGCATGGACGGACTCAACCTCTCTTGCGAATTGCACGAGCGGTTCCCGGCTCTCGACATCAGCATCCTGACCGCCAACGTCCAGGACAGCATCCGGCGCAAGGTGACAGACAAGGGATTCCGCTTCGTCGAAAAGCCGATCACGCAGGACAAGATGCGTGAACTGCTGGCCACCATCGCGTGACACCGCCCATGGAACTCTCGGATCCTGAACGCGACGCCATCATCGAGCTGTTCAACCTGGGTATGGGCAGGGCCGCCGGTGCGCTCGGGCAGATGGTCGATGCCGAAGTCTCCCTCTCGGTGCCCAACCTCGACATCATCCGCCGCACCAACGCGCCCGAGCAGCTCGGCTGCCCGATAGGCCAGCGCATCTGCGCGGTCCGGCAGACCTTCGCCGGTCCGTTCGACGGTCAGGCGATGCTGATCTTCCCGGAGGGAAGCAGCCTGGAACTGGTCCGCCGGCTGCTGCCGGACAGCCCGCCCATCGGCGACATGACCGACCTGGAGGAGGAGGCGCTGACCGAAGTCGGCAACGTCATTCTCAATCATTGTCTCGCCAGCTTCGCCAACCTGCTGCACGCGGAAATACGTACCGAGATACCGGTCTACCAGATCGGCCGGCCGGAAAAGATCGTCGGCGCCACCGGCGCCTCCTCCACGAACGCCTATGTCCTGCTGATCCGGGTCGATTTCGGCCTCTTCGCGAAACGGATCGAAGGGCACGTCCTTTTCCTTCAGGATATCGCTTCCATCCAGGCCTTCCAGGCCGCCATCAGGGCGTTCCTGGCAAGCATGGACCAGTAAAGGACCGGGTCGTCAGTCGTCATGTCCTTTCCATCCACCCTGTATGGCCACCCCGACCTTTCCGGACTGATCGTCCACAACAGCGATTTCGGCCTCCTCGTGCTCGATCGGGAAGAGAAGGTCGTCGTTTGGAACCGCTGGCTGGCGGTCCATTCCGGGATCGGGGAGGAGGAGGCGCATGGCCGGAAACTGACGTCTCTCTGGCCGACGCTGACCAACACGCGGGTCGCCCACGCGATTACCGAAGCGTTGTGCCATGGTCGCGCCGGTTTCATCTCCCATGCCTTCAACCTGATGCCGTTCCCCTTGCGGGCGCTGGCCGGTGACGGTTTCGGCGATCCGATCGACCAGCTCGTGCTGGTGCGGGCGCTCGACAGCGCCGACGGCCGGCGTCTCTGCCTCGTCCAGATCGAGAACATCTCCAGTGCCGTCCGCCGTGAGAAGCATCTTCGCGGCCAGATCCGGGAGCTTCAGGAAACCAAGGCGCGGCTCGAGCAGCAGGGCCGCGACATGGAGGAGATGACCCGCCGCCTGCGCTCCGCGAGAGACGAGGCGGAACGCGCGAACCGCGCAAAGTCGGAATTCCTGGCCAACATGAGCCATGAACTGCGGACGCCGCTCAACGCCATCATCGGGTTTTCCGAAATGCTGGAGTCCGGATACGGCGGCACCCTGAGCGAGCGTCAGGCCAGCTACACCAAGGATATCCACGACAGCGGCCAGCACCTGCTGCAAATCATCAACAACGTGCTCGACATGTCCAAGGTCGAGGCCGGCCAGTACCAATTGTACGAAACCGCCGTCGACCTCCGCGACGTGGCCCGGGCTTCGATCGCCATCCTCAGCGGCCGCGCTCGGGAACAGGGCCTGACGCTCGAACTGGCGATCGACAGCACGCTGCCCTGCGTCATGGCGGATGAACGCACGCTGCGGCAAGTGCTCCTGAACCTGCTGTCCAATGCGGTCAAGTTCACGCGCGGCGGCGGCACGGTCACGGTGACGGGTGGAGTTCAGCAGGACGGCGACCTGGTGATCAATGTCGGCGACACCGGCATCGGCATCGCCCCGGAAGCGCTCGACCTCGTCATGGAGCCGTTTCGGCAGGCCAACGGCAGTTTCAGCCGGGAGTATGAGGGTACCGGCCTGGGCCTGACCATCAGCAAGAACTTCATCGAACTGCATGGCGGCAAACTGGCGATCGAGAGCGAGGTCGGCGTCGGCACGACCGTCAGCGTCATCCTGCCGGCGTTTCGCGTGCTGCATCCGGCCTGAACCCGCCGGGAAACGCGCGGAGGCGGGCGATCTTCGCGTTCGTTTGGAGCGGAAATCCGTTTTCGCTTGTTAGGAGTGGTATCCTCAACCCAGTGGAGGCCACCCATGTTACCGACCCCACAACCGCTCCCGCCGGATGGCGCGCCGAGCCCGAATGAGGATCTTCCCGATCCCGGTCCCCCATCCGTGCCGGAGGTCCCCGATTCCGACCTGACGCCCCGCCGAAACCCCATACCGACGGAATGACGCCATGGCCGCGCCAGAAAAACAAGTGAACCAGACCGAATCCCGCCAAGCCACCAAGGAAGGCGTCGGCCGCTACGTGCTGACCATCTCCTTCGCGCTTGCCGCCGTCGCCCTCGTGATCGCCTTCTTCGTCGTTACCTGATCTTCGGCCCCCTCTCCCCGTTTCGGGGAGAGGGCTGGAAGAGGTTCTCCCCGTTTCGGGGAGAGGGCTGGAAGAGGTTCTCCCCGAAACGGGAGAGGGCCGGAAGAGGTCCGGTCCGATCGGCTCAGACGCTTTGGTCGCGGGTGAAGGGCAGGCTCCTCACCCGCCGCCCGGTGGC
>NZ_JCACHA010000583.1:0-19110 GCF_059503625.1 Skermanella sp. | reverse complement strand
CCGATGCCAAGGAAACAACCCTCGACATCGGCCTTTTCAAGAGCCGCTTTTCCGATCAAAGCAACAGGTAACTAAATCCGCACCTTCAATTCAGCGCGGACGCCGTGCGGCGCGGTGAGCAGGGATCGGAATGGGCCGATTTACCTGCTCGTCACGCCGGCTGGCCGACATGTCGATCTCAATCCGAGCCAGCGCCTTGCGCAGCTCGTGGACCGCGTCGTGAAGCGTCTGGATGCTGTTCTCGCCGGGAGCCGATTTCCAGCCCCGGTAAGCGACCAGACAAGACCGCGCGGTATCGCGCAGCCGTCCCTCGACCGCGTCGACCGGCGGTGCCGGCTCTTGCCGTCCCGCAGGTGCTGCCGGGCGAGCCGCTTCCGGAACCGCGGTCGTCGCCTGGGCCACCGGAGCAGGAGCGGAAGCGGGAGCAGGACGAGCTTCCACCGGTGCCGGCTGCGGCGGAACCGGAGCGGCCTCGCGCGCGGCGCCGCGTCCCAGATCGGAAGCGCGCAGCTGCGAACGTCCTTCGGTCGGCGAGACACGCTTTACCACCGGACGCGGCTCAGGAGCCGGTTCCGCGGCGGCCGGAGGCTCCGCAACCGGCTGAGGCTCTGCAACGGGAGCCGGTTCGGCTGTTTGGGCAACCGTTTCCGGCCGTTCCTGCGGCGCCGGGACTTCCGCCTCGGCAGCAGCCGGTTCGCTCGCGGCTGCGACCGTTTCGGTTTCCGCGTCTCCGCTTACCGTCGGTTCGGTGGCCGGTTCGGCGGCCGGGGCCGCGGCAGGCTCGATACCCGAGGCTTCCGCTTTGCGCACTATGTAGGAGATCGCGCTCGGAGTGCAGTCGAACTCTCGTGCTATGGCGGACAATGTCGCGCCAGCACGGTGCCGCTCAAGTATGTGCGGCCATGCTGACTGCGGGATGCGGCCGCGCCGCTTGGGCGCCTCCGGCTCGGTGCCGGCTTCAGCGCTCATGATATCGCTCGGTTGCCAGAGTGAGGATTGCGTCATTGGTGTGGTGACTTCGCTCGGAAAAAAGTGCGCAAACAGCGCGGCGTCCTCCCAGAGGGCAGCAACGTTTACGCATGACGGCGGTGGTGATGTTGTCTAACGAGAACAATATTGGGTATTCGCGATCAAATTACCAGCACCGTTTTCACAGGTACCGAAGATTTCTCACCCCATTTCGTGCTCATTCTCAAGCGAGGGGCGAATTTCGCGGCGCGCCGACAGCCAAAGCTCCGTGTTTGCGGTTTCGCGACCGCCGAATTTGAAAAATCGTCATTCGCCGGGCGTTCTTCGCTTCCGACTTTTAAAGAATCGAGTATCCGAGTCGGTATTCGCCGGCTCCGGTTTTCAAGGCGTGAGGTAGCTGGGTAGCGAAATCGCATCAATTACGGGCGACCCGTAAATGGTTGGGCATTGGTCTGAAGAACGGCTTATTCATTTATTGAAAAAGTCATTTCATTGCAGCCTTAAGTAATAAACACCGTAAATGAACGTTGCAAAGATCGTTTCTCAAGATCGCAGAACCGGCAGGCCGGGTTCACGACGGCATCCGGACCTGTGACGCTTCGCGGACCGAGGCAACGGGCATCGGTGTTCCCGTGTTGATGAGATGCGTCGAAAATGCCCGCGGGCGTCACGCATCGCATATTGTCGGAGGACCGTTAATGATCTCGTCTCAACACCGCCAGCGCCGCTCGATGGTCGCGCGACGGCTGGTGGCATTGCCGCTTGCCGCCTTCCTCGGCGCCGCCGGCGTTGTCCTGCCAGCCCCCCTCTCGGCGCAAAGCGGCCCGCCCGGCTTCGCCGACCTTGCGGAGCGGCAGATCAAGACGGTCGTCAATATCTCGACCACCCAGACCAGGGGACCCGGCGGTCCCCGGTTACCCGGCGGACCGGGAGGGCCTGGGCAAGGACCCGGCGGCCCTGGCCCTGGACCTGGACCTGGAGCACCGGGCGGACCGGGGCAGGGACCCGGCGGACAGGACCTTCCGGAGTTTCCGCCTGGATCGCCGTTCGAGGAGTTCTTCCGCCAGTTCCGCGAACAGCAGCCGACTCCGCGTCCGGTCACCGCGCTCGGCTCCGGTTTCATCATCGATCCCAGCGGATTGGTCGCCACCAACAACCATGTCGTGGCCGATGCGGACGAGATCCAGGTCACCCTTCACGACGACACCGTGCTTCAGGCGGAGCTGGTCGGTTCCGACCCGCTGACCGATCTGGCGCTGCTGCGCGTCAAGACCGACAAGCCGCTGCCCGCCACCCGCTTCGGCGACTCCAACGCTCTCAGGATCGGCGACTGGGTGATGGCGATCGGCAATCCCTTCGGCCTTGGCGGAACCGTCACCACCGGTATCCTGTCGGCGCGGGCGCGCGACATCAACCAGGGACCCTATGACGAGTTCCTGCAGACCGACGCCTCGATCAACCGGGGCAATTCCGGCGGCCCGCTGTTCAACATGGCCGGCGAGGTCGTCGGCATCAACACGGCGATCTTCTCGCCGACCGGCGGCAGCATCGGCATCGGCTTCGCCGTCCCGGCTTCGCTGGCGCGTCCGGTCCTGGAGCAGATTCGAGACCACGGCAAGCCCCGCCGCGGCTGGCTCGGCGTCCAGATCCAGGCGGTCACGCCCGAGATCGCGGAAAGCCTGCAACTGCGTGAACCCAAGGGAGCGCTGGTCACCACCGTCACGCCGGAAGGCCCGGCCCAGCAGGCCGGCATCCGCCAGGGCGACGTGATCCTCCGGTTCAACGGGCAGGACGTCGACGCCATGCGGCAGTTGCCGCGTCTGGTCGCCGACACCCCCATCGGGCAGAAGGCCGAGGTCGTGATCCAGCGCGGCGGCGAGACCCGCACGCTGTCGGTCAGCGTCGGCGACATGGAGCAGGCGCAGCAGGCGGCCGGTGCCATGACCGAATCGCCGACGCCCAGCATGGAACCCCAGACGCCGACGACCGAAACGCTCGGCATGACGCTGGCGCCGCTCGACGCCACCACGCGGGAAACCTTCAGCATCCCCGAGACCGTCGAAGGCGTCGTCGTGACGGAATCGGCCGGCGACAGCCCGGCGGCGGGGCAGGGCATCACCGCCGGCGACGTCATCGTCGAGGTCGGGCAGGAGCCGGTGGACAGCCCGGACGACGTGACCAGCCGGATCGATCAGGCGCGTCAGGCCGGCCGCAAGAACGTGCTGATGCTGCTGAGCCGGCAGGGCGAACTCCGCTTCGTTCCCCTGCCGCTCGAAGGCTGACGCCGGAAAAAGGCTGCCTGGGCCGATCGCTGCCGGACTATCTGCGCCGTGTCAGCAATTGGCCCAGCAGCATTCCGATGCCGACCGCCAGGGCGATCGCCGCGGCGGGGTGCGCCCGCACCTGCTCGCGCGTCCGGCCGATTGCCAATTCGCCTCTGGCGCCGGCTTCGCCGCGGAAATCGGCCAGACGCTGGCGGCCTTCCGCGACCCGGGCGGAGGTAGCGCCGGCCGCCGACCGGAACTCGGCGGCGGCCTGGCTGCGGGAACGGGCGAACCGGTCCGCCAGGGCATCCCCGACGCGCCGCGCCTCCTCCGACCACCTGTTCACGTCGCGCTCGGCCTGCTCGAGCGACACGTCATAGGCGCGCTCGACCGCCGCGACCAGGCGTTCCCGCTTGCCGGCGATGTCTTCAAGGACAGCGTCCGGAATCTTGTGCCATTTGTCCCGCGCCAGTTTCCTGTACCGTTCCCAGTTCAGTTCGATGGTATCCCAGTCCATGGTGATCCCCTCTCTGCGCTGCTCGCTGGATTGAAGAAATTTGGATCGAAGAATGCCGAAGGAACTGACCCATATCCTGTTTGCCGACGAGCTGACCGGCCGGCTCGCCCGAGGCGGCCGTGCGGATCTCGGACAACTCCTGCGGTACAACCGGCCAACGCTTCATTTCGGCTCCATCGCGACCGACACACTATACTACGAAGTGACGTTTCCCATCGTCGACCGCGATTACGGCCATTGGGGCGAGATCGTTCACGGCGGACTGGGCGAAGATACCGGAACGCCGATCCGTGAGATGCTGCGCCGCCTTCGAAATCAGCCGGCGGACGCGGAAAGCGACGCCCGCTTCGCCTTCGTCTGCGGTTTCCTGTCCCACATGGCTCTCGACATCGTCTTTCACCCCTGGGTCTACGCGGTGACCGGACCTTACTACGATGCCGATCCGGTCCGGCAGGCGGACTCCCAGATGTCCCACAGGCTGGTCGAATCCTGGCTCGACCTTGCTATGCTCCGCCGTCAGCGAACGACGCTCCGGGATTTCGATCCGATGACGGCGATCCGCCGCAACCGCCGCACCAACCTCGACTGCCTCGATTTCTTCGCCGGCAGTTTCGCGGAAGCGTGGCGTATCCACGCCGATGTCGGCCGCTATGTCAGGCGCTTCTATGCCGTGCAGATGCTTCTGACCCGGCTGTTTCCCGTGCCCGCCGCGGCGGCTGCCGTCGCGGCCGCCAACCGCCTGCTCAAGGGCAGGCTGCGGGCGTTCACGGCCCTGTTCTATCCTACCCTGCCCGAATACATGCCGAAGGATCTCTTCGACTTCGACAGCTTCCGCCATCCCGTCACCGGGGAGCGGATCGCATCGTCGCTCCAGGGATTGTGGGACGAAGCCGGCGAGTTGGGCGCCCTTCTGCTGGGGACCGCATCCGACATCCGCGCCGGCGGCGATCCGGCGTCGCTCGATACCGTCCTTCAAGGCCGCAGCCTCAATATCGGCCTGTCCGGAACGCCGTCCGACCGCGCCGTCCATTTCGACCTGTTCGCGGTCGACCGGATGTGGGGCTATCCCGGACCCGCCGCCGGGATAGCCCGCTGACCGGAAGTCCGCCTAAGGCGACGTTACTTCGCAGCGATGATGGCGATCTCGACCTGATACTTGGGGGCGGCCAGCTTGGCTTCCACCGTTGCCCGGACCGGCGGGTTGGCGGGATCGATCCAGGCTTCCCAGGAAGCGTTCATCGCGCCGAAATGCGCCATGTCGCTCAGATAGACAGTGGCCGACAGCAGCTTGCTCTTGTCTGAGCCGACCAGGGCCAGCAACTCGTCGATCTGGTTGAGGATCTGGCTGGTCTGGCCCTTGACGTCGGCGGTCGTGTCTTCGGCGACCTGACCGGCCAGATAGATCGTCTCGTTGTGGACGACGGCCTGACTCATGCGGGGGCCGATCTTGAAGCGCTGGATGGACATCGTGATGGTTCCTCCGGGAACGTTTTGACGAGAAATTTTCGGGGCGCAGGTTTGGCATTCCAGACGCCCCGGCGCAACCGCTTAGGCGCGGCCCCGTCCAGCCGCCTCGTCCGCCCGCCCCGGATCCGGCTTTTCAGTCCGGCGCTTCATCGACCCCCCAAAGCCAGGCCGCTCCCCGGACCCCGCTCGAATCGCCATGACGGGCCTTCACGACCGGCGTGTCGATCCCGTCCGAGAAGCACCAGCGGTTCAGCAGCGCCGGCAGCGTGCGGTACAGCCGCACGACATTGGACATGCCGCCGCCCAGCACGATCACGTCGGGGTCGAGCACGTCGATCACCATGGTCAGCCCGCGCGCCAGCCTGTCCTCGTACCGTTCCAGCGCCGCCACGGCGTCGGCATCGCCCGCCTCCGCCAGCGCGGCGATCTCGGGCGCCGGCAGTTTCCGTCCCGTCGCCCGTTCATGGTCTGCGGCGAAGCCCGGTCCCGACACCCAGGTCTCGATGCAGCCCGGACGTCCGCAGTAGCACTCCGGCCCCGGATGTTCCGAGGCGGCGGGCCAGGGCAGGGAGGTGTGGCCCCACTCCCCCGCGATCGCATTGCGCCCGGTCAGCACCTTGCCGCCCACGACGATCCCGGCCCCGGTACCCGTGCCGACGATCACGCCGAAGACCGTGTGGTGCCCGGCTCCGGCGCCGTCGGCGGCTTCCGATACCGCGAAGCAGTTGGCGTCGTTCTGGATTCGCACCTTCCTACCCAGCCGCTCCGCCACGTCCCGGTCTAGCGGATGCCCGATCAGCCACGTTGAATTGGCGTTCTTGACCAATCCGGTCCGGGGAGAGACGACTCCCGGAATGCCGATGCCGATCGTTGCGGGGCCGCCGCCCGCCTCCCCCTCCAGCCATGTCGCCAGCCCGGCTATCGCATCCAGGGTTGCTGCATAATTGCCACGGGGAGTACCGATTCGCCGCCGCGCCAGTTCCAGGCCGTTGCGATCTAGGGCGATTCCTTCGATTTTGGTGCCACCGAGATCGATGCCGATGCGAATCATGGATGAAGACCGGTTGGTTGAAGCTGTTGTCGGGTCGCATGAACAAGCTTATCCGAAACGCCTTCAGTCCTCATCGCCAAAAGATTCGTCAGGTTGGACATTGTGTCTTTACCTTCGATAAGGCAAATTGCCCTAAACGAAGTAGTTCGTACATGCCACAACCCGTCCGGATCCGTCCATCCGGATTAGCACAGGGCCGCTCCCCATGAAGTCTGCCACCAGCGAAAAAGCCCCTCTCCCGACCGTCCGCAAGCTGCGCCGGATCGCCGCCGCCGTCACCACGGCCTGCGTCCTGGCGACTTCGACATCGGCCTGGGCGAAGCCGGCCTGCTACTCGGCGGCGGAATACGATGCGGAGCAGGCCGTCCGCCTGCACACCGAACTGATGGTCATCGGCCTTACCTGCAACGCGATCGAGGCCGACCGCAAGCTCTTCTCCAAGTATCAGCAGTTCACCACCAAGAACCGCACCTCCCTGATGAACTGGGAGAAGGTGCTGATCGGCCACTTCCGGGAAACCGACAAGAGCAACCCGACCCGCAGGTTCGACGATTTCCGGACCGTGGTCGCCAACGAGATCGCCCAGCGCTCCGCCTTGCTGACCCCCCCGGTCTTCTGCCAGACGCACAGCGACATCGTCGACCGGGCGCTGGCGCTGTCGGAGAGCGACCTGAAGCGCTATCTGGCCGACAGCAGGACCGACGAGATCGGCAAAGCTCCGCCTTGTGGCGTGACCGTGGCGGAACTGCTCGACAGCGACCTGCCGCTGACCGCGACCAAGGCCTCGGCGAAGCCGTCGGTCCAGGGCAAGGGCAACGACGCCAAGAAGGCGAAACCCGCAAAGGATGCGGCGGCTGCCAAGGGCGGTTCGGCCAAGCCTGCAAAGACCATCTTCACCGCGGCCAAAGTCGACTGACCGGAAACCAGCCGTTTGGAAGCCAGCCGTTTGGAAGCCAGTTGGGTGGAAGCCGTCTGCAAGTTGACTGGCGGCCATAGCTGAGTATTTTCGACTCCCGTAGGCGGCCCCCACGATCCCGCAAAGCGGCCGCCCTCCGGGAAACGGATGACAGAGACAGCACTGTCGGGCGACCAGAGCGCCCGGCGCCGGATGTTTTTCAGCGCGGCGAAGGAAGCGGCCGGCATGCCGTCCCTCGTCCTCGGCGCCAGCTATGTCGGCTTCGGTTCGCTGGTGCGGGAAAGCGGCATCGGTCTGGGATTGGGGCTCTTCTCCACCCTGTCGGCGTGGGCGCTGCCGGGTCAGGTCGTTCTGGTCGAACTGTACGGGGTCGGCGCCTCGCTCCTGGTGATCTGTCTGGCGGTCGCGCTGACGAATGCGCGGCTCATGCCCATGGTCATCACCCTGATGCCGCTGGTCCACGACCCCGCCGTTCCGCGCTGGCGATATTACCTCTATTCCCACTTGGTCGCGGTGACGGCCTGGGCCTTTTCCATGCGCCGCTGTCCGGACATGCCGCGTCCCTTGCGGCTGCCGTATTTCCTCGGTTTCGCAGCCAGCCTGTGGATCGCCAGCCTGCTCGGGACGGCGCTGGGTTTCCTGCTGGCCGACAGCGTCCCCCGCTCGATCACGCTCGGCCTCGTCTTCCTGAACCCGATTTACTTCATGCTGATCTTCGCGACCGACCTGCGTCACCGCGCCCGCGCGATGGCCCTGGCGTTCGGTGCTGTGCTCGGGCCTTTCTTCCACACGATATCCCATGACTGGGGCCTGATGTTCGCCGGTCTCATCGCGGGGACCCTCGCCTTCGGCGGAGAAAGGCTGCTGAGGCGCCGGCATGTCTGAGCTATCCGTACCGGCGCTGTCGACGCCCAACCTGTGGCTTATCGTCGTCCTGATCGCCGGAGCCGCGGCGACCTATGTCTGGCGGGCGCTGGGCGTCGCCCTGTCCGGCCGGATCGATCCGGCCGGTCCCGTCTTCGAATGGGTCGGCTGCATCGCCTACGGGCTGCTGGCCGCGCTGATCGCCCGCATGATCGTCATGCCGGTCGGGCCGCTCGAGGCGACCGACCTCGGCGTCCGCCTCGTCTCGGCAGCGGTCGCGGTGGCCGCCTTCTATCTGGCGCGCAAAAGCATCTTCGTCGGCGTGACGGCAGGCACCCTGTCGCTGATCGGTCTCACCATGACCGGTGTCACGTTGTTTTAAAAAGCTCCCGTTTGCATTGCAAATCTTCTACCAATCCTTGTGACCAGGGTAAGCACTATGCTGTGTTCGTTCCGGCGCGAACGCTCCGGGCGGCGCCGATCCCAAGTTTCCAAGCCCTCTTTCATTTTGGGCAACCTGCTTGTTTCTTGGCTCCACTTTGCCCAGGGCTCAAGCAAGCTCGTTCAGTCGCCATTGTAACCGTATTTTCAATGCTTGCCGGCCCGCAGGCCGTAATATAACGTCCAGGCAACAACAAGGCCGGTGGTCCCGCCACCCGGCCGAAAGCTTGAACCGGGAGAATTCCGACTGTCTGCAATCTCGTCGGCGCCACGGCTTGCCGTCGCGCCGGATCTCCGGGTTGTTCGAACGGGCACCGCCCCAACGGTCGAACCGCCGCCTGCCGCGGCGGTCAACAGCGAGCTGCGCCGACGCTCTGCCGCAATCCACGTCTGGGTATCGATGATATGGAATACTTCCTTCAACAATTGATCAACGGGCTGACGCTCGGCGCCATCTACGGCCTGATCGCGATCGGCTACACGATGGTCTACGGCATCATCGGCATGATCAATTTCGCCCATGGCGAGATCTATATGATCGGCGCCTTCATCGCGGTGATCAGCTTCATCGTGCTGGGAGCCGCCGGCATTACCTGGGTCCCGATCATGCTGCTGCTGGTGCTGATCATCTCCATGGTCTTCACCAGCATCTACGGCTGGACGATCGAGCGGCTGGCCTACCGGCCGCTGCGCGGTTCCTTCCGGCTGGCGCCGCTGATCTCCGCCATCGGCATGTCGATCTTCCTCCAGAACTACGTCCAGCTGGTCCAGGGCGCCCGCGTCAAGCCGATGCCCCCGATGATCCAGGGCGGCTTCACCGTGATGGAGCGGGCGGACGGCTTCGCCGTCAGCATCAGCTACCTCCAGATCATCATCATCCTGCTGACCACCGCCCTGATGGCCGGCTTCACGATGCTGATCACCCGGACCGAGCTCGGCCGCGCCCAGCGCGCCTGCGAGCAGGACAAGACGATGGCGGGATTGCTCGGCGTCAACGTCGACCGCACGATCTCGCTGACCTTCGTGCTGGGGGCGGCGCTCGCCGCCGTGGCCGGCGTCATGGTCACGCTGTACTACGGCGTGATCGACTTCTTCATCGGCTTCCTGGCGGGCGTCAAGGCCTTCACCGCCGCCGTTCTGGGCGGTATCGGCTCGCTGCCCGGCGCCATGCTCGGCGGGCTGCTGATCGGTCTGATCGAAGCGTTCTGGTCGGCCTATTTTTCGATCGAGTACAAGGACGTGGCGACCTTCACCATCCTGGTGCTGGTCCTGATCTTCCGCCCGACCGGCCTGCTCGGCAAACCGGAAATCGAGAAGGTCTGACCCGATGACGGCACTCGCATCCCAACAATCCCGCCGCCCGGGTCTGGACCTGCCCGCCATGCTGAAGGAAGCGGGAGTGACCGCGCTGATAGCGCTTGCGCTCACCTTCCCGCTGGTCGGTCTCCGGACCGTCGACGTCGGTTCCCGCCTGACGGTCAGTCCCCGCTTCACCGAGGTGGCCATCGCCGTGGCGCTGGTCTTCATCGGCCGCATCGGCCTGATCCTGACCCGCGAGAAACAGGCGATCCCCGTGCTGGTCGTCAGCCTGGGCGTGGCCGCCGCGGCATGGTTCCTGCCGTTCCCGTCGACAGCCCTCAAGGTCATCGCGATAGCCGGCGCCCTGATCATCGCGATCCGCGCCGCCATCACGGCGCGCAGCGACCGCAGCACGCTGTCCCAGCAGGAACGGGACCGGGCGATGGACCGGCTCGGCGCCCGCGTCCAGGACGCCGCCGTCTGGATCGGCCCCATCGCCGTCCTGTTCGCCGTCGTCCTGCCTTTCATGCCCTTCGCCAGCCGCTCGGTCGTCGATATCGGCATCCTGATCCTGACCTACATCATGCTGGGATGGGGTCTCAACATCGTGGTCGGGCTGGCAGGGCTGCTCGATCTGGGATATGTCGCGTTCTACGCGGTCGGCGCCTATTCCTATGCCTTGCTGGCCCATTACTTCGACTTCAGCTTCTGGCTCTGCCTGCCGCTGGCAGGATTGCTGGCGGCGACATCGGGCGTGATCCTGGGATTCCCGGTCCTGCGGCTGCGCGGCGACTATTTCGCCATCGTGACGCTGGGCTTCGGGGAGATCATCCGGATCGTCCTGCTCAACTGGGGCGTCTTCACCGGCGGTCCCAACGGCATCTCGGGCATTCCGCGCCCCAGCTTCTTCGGCATCGCCGACTTCGAACGCCGTCCGCCGGAAGGCACCGTGGCCTTCCACCAGTTGTTCGGGATCGCCTTCGATCCCATGCACCGGATCATCTTTCTCTATTACCTGATCCTGGTTCTGGCGCTCTGCGTCAACGTCTTCACCATGCGCATCCGCAAGCTGCCGGTCGGCAGGGCGTGGGAGGCATTGCGGGAAGACGACATCGCCTGCACCTCGCTCGGCATCAACCGGACCAACATCAAGCTGGCGGCCTTCGCCATCGCCGCCATGTTCGGCGGTTTCGCCGGCTCGTTCTTCGCGACCCGCCAGGGCTTCATCAGCCCGGAAAGCTTCACCTTCATCGAATCGGCGATCATCCTCGCCATCGTCGTGCTCGGCGGCATGGGCAGCCAGATCGGCGTCGTCGTCGCGGCACTGCTGATCATCGGCCTGCCCGAAGCCTTCCGTGAACTGGCGGAATACCGGATGCTGGCCTTCGGCATGGGCATGGTCCTCATCATGGTCTGGCGGCCCAAAGGCCTGCTGGCTCACCGGGACCCGACGATCCTGCTGCACCCCAAACGTAGCGCCAGACAGCAACAGGCCGATTCGGAGGCAGGGGAATGACCGCGATCACCGGAACCCCGCTGCTCGAAGTCGAGCACCTGACCATGCGGTTCGGCGGGCTGGTAGCCGTCAACGACGTCTCGTTCACGGCGATGAAGCAGCAGATCACGGCGGTCATCGGCCCCAACGGGGCCGGCAAGACCACGATGTTCAACTGCCTGACCGGCTTCTATTCGCCCACCGTCGGCCGGCTGGCGCTGCACCGCGACGAGGAAATCTTCCTGCTCGAGCGGCTGGAAGCCTTCCGCATCTCCCAGCAGGCAGCCGTCGCCCGCACCTTCCAGAACATCCGCCTGTTCGCCCATATGAGCGTCCTGGAGAATCTGATCGTCGCCCAGCACAACAAGCTGATGAAGGCGTCGGGCTTCACGGTAGCAGGCCTGCTCGGTCTCCCCGTCTACCGCAAGGCGGAGAAGGAGGCGGTCGAACTGGCCCGGCACTGGCTTGACAAGGTCAAGCTGACGAAGTTCGCCGACTGGGAAGCCGGCAATCTCCCCTATGGCGCCCAGCGCCGGCTGGAAATCGCCCGCGCCATGTGTACCGAACCGGTACTGCTCTGCCTGGACGAACCGGCCGCCGGCCTCAACCCGCGCGAGTCGGGCGATCTGGCCGAACTGCTGATCTATATCCGCGACGTGGAGAAGATCGGCGTGCTCCTGATCGAGCACGACATGAGCGTCGTCATGAGGATTTCGGACCACGTCGTCGTGCTCGACTACGGCCGCAAGATCTCCGACGGCACACCCGCCTACGTGAAGAACGACCCGACCGTCATCCGCGCCTATCTGGGCGAGGAGGAGGACGAGGAATTGCCGCCGGAAATCATCCGCGACCTGCCCGAAGTCGCCGTGCGGGAGGAAGGCGCATGAACCAGCGAAGCCCCGAGCAAATACAGAAGACGCCAATGCTGAAGATATCGGGCGTCCACACCTTCTACGGCTCGATCGAGGCGCTGAAGGGCGTCGATATGGAAGTCTCCGCCGGAGAGATCGTGACCCTGATCGGCGCCAACGGCGCCGGCAAATCGACGCTGCTGATGACGATCTGCGGCAACCCGCGCGCCAAGTCGGGCTCGGTCCATTTCGAGGGGGAGGACATCACCCGCGTCCCGACCTTCGAGATCGTCCGGCGCGGCATCGCCCAGTCACCGGAGGGGCGCCGCATCTTCGGCCGCATGACGGTGCTGGAGAACCTCCAGATGGGCTCGATCACGGCCCAGCCCGGCAGCTTCAGCCGGGAACTGGAGCGGGTCTACACCCTGTTCCCCCGCCTCAAGGAACGTCAGGCCCAGCGCGGCGGCACCCTGTCGGGCGGAGAGCAGCAGATGCTCGCGATCGGGCGCGCGCTGATGAGCCAGCCGCGCCTGCTCCTGCTGGACGAGCCGTCGCTCGGGCTGGCGCCGCTGATCGTCAAGCAGATCTTCAAGGTGATCGAGGACATCAACCGGGAGCAGAAGATGACCGTGTTCCTGGTCGAGCAGAACGCCTTCCACGCCCTCAAGCTGGCCCATCGCGGCTATGTCATGGTCAACGGCAACATCACGCTCCAGGGCACCGGGCGCGAGTTGCTGGCGAACGAGGAAGTGCGGACCGCCTATCTCGAAGGCGGGCATTAGGAGACCCATGATGGAACAGCTTCTCGGAGTTTCCCTGCCTGTCTTCCTCGGCCTCACCGTCGTCCTGTTCGGCGGAGCCGCCTTCATGACGGGGCAGGGGATGGCCTCCAAATGGCGTCCCATGCGGACCGCCTTCCTCTACACGGCGCTGCTCGGCCTGGGCGACCGATTCCTGATCTACGCCCTGTTCGGCGGCCAGTTGCTCAGCCTGACCGGCTATGTCATCCACACAGCGATCCTGACGGTGATATGTCTCGCGGCGTACCGGATGACCCAGGCGCGCAAGATGGTGAAGCAGTACCCGTGGCTTTATGAACGAAGCGGTCTGTTCAGTTGGCGGGAAAGAAGTTCCGCTGCCTGATAAGCGAAAGATACTCCGGTTTCTGTCGCACTCCGCTACAGGTCAGATATAATATAAATACAACGCGGAACACCGCCCGCTACCCGGCACCGGTAGCGGGCGGTAATCGGCGCGGCCTTTTCGATTCGGCATGTTTCGACAGGTTATGTAACGACCAGCTCATGAACAGGGAGCATCGTGGTTATGAAGTTCAAGAAGACTCTCCTCGCGGCAACGGCGGCGCTGACACTCGCCTCCACCGCTGCCTATGCCGATATCGTCATCGCGGTCGCCGGTCCCATGACCGGCCAGTACGCGGCCCTCGGTGAACAGATGAAGCGCGGTGCCGATCAGGCCGTTGCCGACCTGAATGCCGCCGGCGGCATCATGGGTGAGAAGATCAAGCTGGAAGTGGGCGATGACGCCTGCGATCCGAAGCAGGCCGTGGCCGTGGCCAACCAGCTCGCCGGTGCCGGCGCGATCTTCGTGTCGGGCCACTACTGCTCCAGCTCGTCGATCCCGGCCAGCCAGGTCTACAGCGAGGAAGGTATCCTTCAGATCTCCCCCGCCTCGACCAACCCGAAGCTGACCGACGAGGCCAAGGGCAACAACGTCTTCCGCATCTGCGGCCGTGACGACCAGCAGGGCCTTGTCGCCGGCCAGTACATCGCCACGACCTACAAGGGTAAGAACGTCGCGGTCATCCACGACAAGACCGCTTACGGCAAGGGTCTGGCGGACGAGACGCAGAAGGCCATGAACGCCGCCGGCCTCAAGGAGAAGCTTTACGAGGCATATACCCCCGGCGAGCGCGACTACTCGGCCCTGGTCAGCAAGCTGAAGCAGTCCAGCATCGACGTGCTCTATATCGGCGGCTACCATACCGAAGCCGGCCTGATCGCACGCCAGTTGAAGGATCAGGGCATGTCCGTCCAGATCATCTCCGGCGATGCCCTCGTCACCGAGGAATTCTGGACGATCACCGGTCCCGCCGGTCAGGGCACTCTGATGACGTTCGGTCCGGAAGCTCGCAACAAGCCGGGCGCCAAGGCCGTCGTCGACAAGTTCCGCGCCCAGGGATTCGAGCCGGAAGGCTACACCCTCTACACTTACGCCACCCTCCAGGTCTTCAAGCAGGCCGTGGAGAAGGCCGGTTCGAAGGACCTGGACAAGGTGACGGCGGCGATGCGCAGCACGGAGTTCGATACCGTGATGGGCAAGATCGCCTTCGACCAGAAAGGCGACGTGACGACCCCGGCTTACGTCTTCTACAAGTGGAACGACGGCAAGTACGCCGAAGTCACCACGAACTGATCCGAAGGGCGGCCGCTGTGTCGAGCAGCGGCCACACCCCTGTCCGTCAACCGGGCGAGCGTAGGGTCAATTCGCAGGTCGGGCCTCTTCAGCCCGACATCTGACGCTCCAGACCGGTCAAACTCTTCGGCCCTTGGTAATACGATAGGGATTCGGAGCGGGTGGCTTGAACATATCGCAAGGACGGCAAAAGGCCCGGCGCTCGGCACCGGGCCTTTTGCCTATCCGCAAAGGCGCGCCGAAGCGCCCCGCTAATGCGCCGCGAACTTCGCCGTATTGACGGCGTCTGCCCTCGGCGGAGATATACTTGTGGGCGGCGGAGCCGCGGCACCGGTATGCTCCTCGCAAAGCCGCATGACCTCGCGCCAAAACGCGGCGGCGCGCAGGTTGTTGGCGGCAATCAGCTCGACCAGCTTAACCTTGGCCAAGCGCACGGCGTCGTCGCCCAGTTCTTCCACCAGACGGGTCGCCACCATTACGATATCGAGATCGGTTTTCATGACCCACTAACATTCCGGAACAGGCATCTGTTCCTCTGGCGGTGCAGCATCTTCCGGCATACGACGTTAGGCATGAACCTTCCCCTGTTGCCTTTCAGCCACGCCTTTCGCATGCTCGCGGGAGGACTGACGGAAACGCTCGCAAGGGTACTGCCGATTGTTTCATCATGATGCGATGCCGGCTTGGTAGAAAATGGTTACTGGTTCTGGAGAACGCCAATGCGGCGAAGAAAGCGTGAGATTGCGGAAGGACAGCGTTACCGGAGACTGGGACCCGGTGGCAGCGTGTGGGAAATCGTGGCGATCCGCAAGGACGGGATGGGCGCGATGCACGCCCAGATGAAGCGGGCGGACGACCCTAAGACATTGAAGACGCTGGCTGTGGCAGCGCTGCTGGACCCCACCCAGTTCGAACCGCTCGGCGAGGACGTCTGAACTGAACTGGAACAGACGAAGTTCGGCTCCAGGAAGACTCCGATTGTGCTCGGCACAGGTCGAGTAAGTGAACGCGCCCGCGAGGGCGCGTCCTTTGTCTATCGAGCCTTTGCCGAAACAGCGGCAAGTTCCGTGGGATCGGCGGCCTGGATCGTCGCCAATACATCACGCAGGCGCACAAGCTTGTTTCCCAGGATGTGAATACGATCCTCTGGCACGCCGGCGCTTTGAAGCGCCGGAGTCTTCTCCGCCGAAGCTACCCAGACGTCCAGGTGCGGGTGCCGGTCGATCACCTCGGCCACCATCGACAAGCCGGTCGCGTCCATAGCCGAGACCCTGCTAAGGTCCAGCGCCTGGACCGGCTTCGACTCATCGTCGAGCGCCGCGTCGATCTGCGGCCGGATACGCGGGCTCGTCAGGAACGTGAGTTGGGTGCCGGGATCGGCGACTTGGACGCCGTGGCGTTCGCGCACCGCGATCGAGCCGTGGGCCAGCATCCGGCGCAGCACCAGCAGCAGGGTCAGGGCCAATCCGACCGGCACGGATACCGTCAGATCGACCAGAACGGTCAGGACGGCCGTCAGGATGGCAAGGCGGCCTTCCGTCGCTCCCATCAGGTGGATCCTCCGGATCTCGCCCACTTCGATCAGGCGCATCGCGGTCATGAACAGCACTGCCGCCAGCGCTGCCATGGGCAGGCGGGCGACCACCGAAGCCAGGGCGGCGACGAAGATGCCGAGGAAGATGGCATGCATCAGCGCAGCCGACTTGTTCGTGGCGCCGCTCATGACGTTGGTGCTGCCGCGCACGATCACGCCCGATACCGGCAGGCCGCCCAGGAACGGTACGGCCGCATTGGCCAGCCCGAGACCGAACAGCTCGCGGTTAGGGTCATGGCTGCTGTCGGTCAGCGAGTCCAGCGCCTTGGCCGCCAGCAGCGATTCGACGGCGATAAGCAGCCCAAGCGTCAGGGCCGACAGGAGGACCGCGCTGGGGTTCGACAGGATGGTCTGAAGGAAATCCGCGGAGAAGCCCAGCCCGTCGATCGAGACGTTGTAGGCGGCGCCCACCGTAGCGACGGGGAATCCCTGCCAGACCGCCAGTTCCGCCGTGCCCAGTCCGACGCCCAGGGCCACCAGAGGGGCGGGAACCCACTTTTTGAAGCGGGTGCGGCCCCAGGCCAGCGCCGACACGAAGCTCACGCCGACGATGACGACTTCCTGGATACTGACGGTGTGGATGTCGCGAACCGTATCGATCAGCTTCGCGATGGCGTCGTCGCCCTCGGCGGCGACGCCCAGCGCCACCGGGATCTGGCCGATCAGGATCAGCAGGCCGATGCCGGTGGTGAAGCCGACGATGATCGGATGGGGCATGAACTCCATCAGCCGGCCGAGCTTCAGCACGCTGATGCCGATGACGATGAACCCGGCGCAGAGCGTGGCTGCCATCAGCACGGGCAGGCCATGGCTGGCTATGATGCCGGCGATCACGGTGATGAAGGCGGCGGCCGGACCGGAAACCTGGAACCGCGAACTGCCGAAGATCGCCGCGATGGCGCCGCCGACGACGCCGGATACGAGGCCGGCCATCGGGCTGGCGCCGGAGGCGATCGCGAAGGCGATTCAGAGCGGCAGCGCCACGACGGCGACGATCAGGCCGGCCAGCACGTTGTTCATGCCGATCCTGGAAAGCGAACCCGTCACGCTTTGACTGGTCAAAAGGGAAGCTCCTCGTACTGAATGAAGGAAAACCGGGAGCAGGCCTTACCAGGCCAGGGACGACAGCGAACCGAACGTACGGCTGAGGAGTTTCGGCTCCTCCGCCTTGACCGGATGGAACGCGAGCTGATCGCGGTCATATTGTTCGACGATGCCGCTATCGATGCTGTAGTGCCATCCCAGGAGCGTCAGGCGGCCGTCCGCCGTCCGTTCCTTGACCTCGGGATAGGTCATCAGGTTGCGAAGCTGGTGGACGACCATCGCCCGCTCAAGGGCGCCCTCGAGCTGGCTGCGGGTCTCGTGATCCTCCAGCGCCGCCTCCAGGTCCAGTTTGCCGCCCTCGACCGAGGACAGGACCAGTTCCCTGACATTTCGGCCCTGCTCGATCCAGCTTTTCGTCTGCTCCAGGGCAACGGGCGCCTTGCCCGACAGCAAGGCGGCACAGGCGCCGCAATGCGAATGGCCGCACACGATGATCCGGCTGACGTTCAGCACATGAAGCGAGTATTCGAGCGCCGAGCCCGTGGCGTCGCAGTTGCTTCCATGGGCGGGAACCATGTTGCCGACATTTCGAAGCTCGAACAGGTCGCCCGGCACCGACGACGTGATGACATGGGGCAGCACACGGCTGTCGGCGCAGGCGATGAACAGCGTATCCGGCCGTTGGCCATGGCGTGCCAGGGTCCTGTACGTCTGGCGGTGCCGACGATAGTAGCCCCGCTGAAAACGCGAAACGCCGGTGGTCAGGTCGGAATCCATGGTTTCTCCACACTTTCATGTCTCGGTGCGCGTAGGGGATGTTCAGCTCAATAGAACCGATCGATCAACATGCGCAAAGTTGAGGGATTACCTTTAAAAAGGCTCACAAGTTTTTTGTAATTGGCGATTTGAAAATAAATAACTTCTATCCAATGAGACTGACAGCGAATTTGTAATACAAAAGCTGAAAATAACGTCGCGTCATCATTTCACCATTTTTTGAATAAGCAGGCGTGATAACATAAAATTGGTTTGATCTAGGATACATTGGTGTCCACCGGCTCTATGTTGGTCGGTTGGTTTCGATGTTACTTCTGGTCCTGCTGTGATGGAGAAGTTCATTTTGATGTTGCACCGCAATATGTCAACCAGAGAGTTGTGAGAAAAGTGTGACGTAATAATTTGGTAGTATTTTCCTCAATCGCCTTTACGAAATCGCGATTTGTCTTCGATGGAGACAATACGGAAGGTTGAGAGGCCGACTTCGTTACAGGCAGATCCTGGACCTGCCATCTGCGACCTGCCGGCAATAGGATTGAAATCCGAGATGATGGCGTGCTATAGTTATAGCGTATAGCGCCGCCATCCAAGCCCAGGACGGTCGACCTAAAAGTGCAACCGGCGGTTTCCCGTCATGACAAATGATGACATTCGGCTACGGATAGGGGTTGTCATCACGGAGTGGCCGGGACAAACAGGGACCGGAGATCCGGGGATGTCCGGAACGACAAAGGGAGGAAACAACATTGAGAGAAAATAGCCTGCGTACCCTATGGCGGGACGGCGGCAGCGCCCTGAACGGCTGGCTGTCCATCCCCGATGCCTTTTCCGCCGAAACGATGGCCCATCAGGGGTGGGACACGCTGACGGTGGACATGCAGCACGGCGTCACGGATTACGCCTCGGCGGTCGCGATGCTGACGGCGATCTCGACCACTGCCGTCGTCCCCATGGTCCGCGTGCCGTGGCTCGAACCGGGGATCGTCATGAAGGTCCTGGACGCCGGCGCCCAGGGGGTCATCTGCCCGATGATCAACGACCGGGCGGAAGCGGAGCGTCTGGTCGGCGCCTGCCGGTATCCGCCGTCCGGCTACCGCAGCTTCGGTCCGAACCGCGCCTTGC